>JADGNP010000170.1 GCA_017883425.1 Candidatus Sulfotelmatobacter sp.
TGCTGACCGCGACGCCTTATTCCTACAGCATTACCGCACCGGCCAGCATCACTCCGATCGGAGGCAAATTCAATGAGGCGGGCGTCCGCCGCGAAGCTTACAACATGTATTTTCAGGATGCCTGGAAAGCCACTCCGCAGCTCACCGTCAACTACGGATTGCGCTACGAAGTGAACAGCCGCATTCATGAAGCGACCAAGCGTACGTCGCTTCCCGTGTTCTTTGGCGCGGATGGCAAACCTGCGTCTTATGGAGATCGCACCGCCACGCAGGTGATGCTGATCAACCCGCAGCCCCCGTATAACCAGGATTGGAACGGCTGGGGACCGCGACTGGGGCTGGATTACGCGGTGGGCAAGCACACGGTGCTGCACGCGGGAGGGGCCATCACCGCGATGATTCCCAACCTCTGGCAGGACAATTTTCTGACGGCGGGGATTCCTTACGTTTTTGCTCCGTACATTACTGCTCTGCCGGGGGTTGCGGTTCCATTTCATAACACGTTCGTGCCGGTGAATCTGCCAACCGCCTACAACGTCCAGGGCCAGCCCATTTTCGCGACGGGGAGAAGCCAGGATGTCCCGGCAAACACAGAGATTGATTTGCCGCGATTCCAGAATGATCTGACTGCGCTCACGCCCGGTAATCAGGTGCAGTTGCTCACGATCACCGGCATCGCCAAGAATTTCAGGAACGGCTACATCGGCAGTTGGACGGCGGGCGTCGATCATGACTTCCGCGACGTGAAGGTGAGCGTCGCGTACGTGGCGACTGCGGGAATCCATTTGGCGAGGGTCTATTCTCCGAATAGTTATACCGGGGCCGAGCCGGCTTTCGCGCCTTTCACCGAGTTCAACTCGGCGGGGCAGGCCACCGGAGGGTATGGACAGGAACTTCTGATAACGAGTGGTTCGCATTCCACGTATCACTCTCTGCAGACCAGCGTGACCAAGAACTCGGCTCGGGCGGGGTTGGGGCTGCAGGCCAGCTACACGTATTCCAAGTCCATTGATGATACGAGCGCGGTGCTGGGCGGACTGTTCGGCACGGCGGGGGTGATCCTGCAGACGCTGCCGCAGGACCCGTGGAACCCTTCGGCGGAGAAAGGTCCGTCCACCTTCGATGTGACCCACGTGTTTTCCGCGAGCGTGATTCAGTTGCTGCCGCTGGACCGCGTTGGCTTTCTGCGGCCGCTGGGGAAAACGCTGACCAAGGGCTGGCAGTTTCTGAATATCACGACGCTGACGACGGGATCGCCGTTCGGCGTGTATTCGGGGATACAGCAGACCGGCGTGGGTGCGGGCGGCACGGATCGACCGGACCTGGTTTCGCTGCCGCATTTCTCGACCAGCCGGGCGGTGCGCGACGACTACTTCGGTCTGGGCGCGAACAACGCGTCGTTCTTCAACATCCCGATCAACGTTCCGGGCGGGACGGGGCCGAATCAAGGACGCTTCGGTACGCTGGGGCGCGACACTTTCCGGGGACCCGGGTTTCATGACTTTGACATCGCGCTGATCAAAGACACGCCTTTCGGGCATCGCGGAGGTGGTGAACTGGGGACAGTGGAGTTCCGCGCGGAGTTCTTCAACGTGTTCAACATCGTGAATTTCGGGCTGCCGTCGAACATTGTGCGCGGGAGCGGATTTGGCGTCATCAGCAAGACCGCGGGATCGTCACGGCAGATCCAGTTTTCCCTGAAGGTGATTTACTGAGGTTGGAGAAAGTTGGTGGTGACATTGGCCTGTCTGGTATTCATGGGAAAACGTATGAGCTTCCAAGAGTTTTCACACCATTGCCTACCCATGATTCTGGCTATTTCGCTCGCCTTGCTCACTTCGGCCTGCGGCGGCGGAGGTACGCCCACCGTCGGGCCGCCAGAACTCGCCAGCATCGCGGTCACTCCGCTGGACGCCAGCATCTCGCTCGGAGCCACACAGTCGTTCTCCGCGACCGGGACCTACACCGATGGCAGCACGCAGGATTTGACCAGTTCCGTCACGTGGAGCTCGTCGAATGCAGCCGTGGCAACCATCAGCAACGCTGCCGGGACGAAAGGCGTGGCCTCAAGCACGGGGCTCGGATCAACGACCATCACGGCCAGTTCCGGGTCGCGTACCGGATTAGCGACCCTGACCGTGACGGCGGCGACTCTGGTTTCCATTTCGCTAGCGCCGCAGTCTCCAGCAGTTTCATTGGGAATGAATCAGCAGTTCACGGCGACCGGCACATACTCCGATAGCAGCACGCAGAACATCACAGATTCGGTGGTTTGGACTTCGGCGACTCAGACGGTGGCGACGATCAGCAACGCCTCGGGAAGTCAGGGTCTTGCTACCAGCGTCGGAGCAGGCACTTCGAAAATTACGGCGACAGTCGGGTCTCTATTTTCATCGACAATCCTCACGGTAAATCCCGTGGTGAGTGCGCCGACCTGGTCCCAGGAAGGACCGGTTGCGCGATTTGCGCATTCCACCGTATTCGATCCCACGACACAGCAGATGGTCATTTTCGGAGGACAGCAGCCCGACACCAGCACCAATTTGAATGATGTTTGGCTGGCGGCGACCACGCTAACCCCTTCGGCAACTCTTACGTATTCTGCTGTGCTGCCAACCGGGACCGCACCTTCGCCAAGATTCGGCCACGTCGCAACTTACGACCAGAACAGTAACCGCATGACGCTTTTCGGCGGTGGAGAGGGTCTTCCGGGTCCGTGTGCGCACGATGTCTGGATTCTCGACGGTGCCAACGGCCAGACCGGCACCTCCACTTGGCTTCCGATGACCCCTTCCGGAACCGCACCGAACGCCAGAGTGCATCACACCGGAGTGTACGATCCGGGCAGCAATACTCTCACCGTATTTGGCGGAAATGACTGCGGTTCGGGATTCTTCAACGACGTATGGGTACTCAGTAACGCCAACGGCGAAGGTGGCACGCCCACATGGACGCAACTTCATCCCAGCGGTTCGCTTCCCCCGGCGCGCGAAAGCAGCACAGCGATCTACGATTCCACCAGTCACATCATGACCATTTATGGCGGCGACGCCGGGGGAGCCGCTCTCGGCGATGTTTGGGTGCTCTCCAACGCCAATGGCCAAGGCACGCCCGCGTGGAATCAACTGTCGCCAACGGGTACGGCACCTCCGCCGCGCAGTGGCCACAGCGCAGTCTATGACACTTCCAGCGACCGCATGAGTGTCTTCGGCGGCCTTGACGGCACGCTCTCGTTGGCGGACAGCTGGATATTGACCTTCGCAAACGGACTTGGAGGCGCTCCAGCCTGGATACAGCTTTCTGTTCAGGGCACCGCACCCAACGTGCAATTCCACTCTGCCGTCTACGACCCAACGTCGAACTCCATGTACGTGTTCGCGGGTACGAGCAGCGGAGCCAAGCTTCAGACCAGCAATCACATGTTCACGCTGACGGAAGCGAACGGTGTGCAATCCGGGAACTCGCAGTGGTTCATTGCTGGCCCTCCGGTTCGGTACTCGCAGTCGGCATTCTATGACTCGTCCACCGGCAGCCTTTTTGTGTTTGGTGGACAGCACTCGTTCAATATTAATTTTAACGACTACGAGCGGGATTCCGGGGTGATCGCCTCTTCCAACGCTGCCTGGACAAAGCTTACGGTCACCGGACCGGCGCCCGCTGCACGCTTCGGCCACACCGGGTTGTACGACTCCGCGAGTAACCGGATGATGGTCTTCGGTGGGGGCCTGGGTGGTCCCGGTCCTTGTGCCAATGATTATTGGATCCTGAAACAAGCAAACGCAGTAGGTGGAACCCCGACATGGACGTCGGTCTCGCCTTCCGGAAGCGCTCCCGCACCCCGCATGCGGCACTCCTCTGTTTATGACACGGCGACGAACTCGCTGATCATTTTCGGGGGCTTCGACTGCACTTCCACTTACTTTAACGATGTATGGAGATTGAGCAACGCGAATGATTCCACTGGAACGCCAGCCTGGACCCATGTTGTTCCTTCGGGAACTCCACCCAGCGCTCGGCAAGCTAGTGCAGCCGTGTACGACGCCGCCACCAACTCGCTGATTTTATTCGGCGGCGGCGCGGGGGCCAGCGTATTCAGCGATGTGTGGGTGCTTTCGAATGCAAACGGTTCGGGCGGAGCGCCCACATGGACGCAGCTCACGGTTGCAAGCAGCGGTCCGGCAGCGCGCACGGGTCATTCAGCGGTGTACGACAGTCAAAACAGTCGCATGATCATCTATGGTGGGGTCAGCGGCAGTGCGGTATTCGATGACACGTGGATACTTTCAGATGCGAATGGCGTTGGCGGCACGCCAACCTGGACGCAACTCACTCCCGTGACGCCCGGGCCGCCACGCTATGATCACAGCGCAGTTTACGATCCTGTGTCGAATCAAATGACTATTTTCGGCGGAGTGATCACCACGAACCCGCTATCACCCGACGCCAATGTCTTTTCCCTCTCAGACGCGAACGGGCTCCCGTGATTTCCGAAACTCGGGGCAGAGGTTACCCGGACGAGAAACAGCGCCGTGCGAACCGGAAAAGATGTGCCGAACCGGAAGGAACTTTTCCGCAGGCTGGTGCGTAGTGTCACAGGGAGAGGTGTGCCCATGCTGATCCTGCGTGTTGTGGGGCTCTTACTGGCGGCGTCGGTCTCGTTCGCACAGAGTTCGCCTCCGGAACAGGCGAAGGAGCCCGAGCCGGCAAATGCGCCGCTGACAGCCGATGCCATCATGGCCCGCGTGGCGGCGAACCAGGACCGCAGCGAAGCCCTGCGCAAGCAATATGTCTACCGCCAGCACACCCACATCCTCACCCACAAACCCAAGGGCAAGTTGCTGCGCGAAGAGACTGCCGACTATGACGTGATTCCGACGCCCGATGGAACCCAAAAAGAACTCAAGCTGCTCACTGGCCGCTATTGGAATAAGGGGAAGTACGAGGCGTTCCAGGGAGAGCCGGTTCCTGAGGCCGATAGTCTCGACGGCAGTTTGATCCACGACTTCCGCGAGGATCTGTCGAACGAGAAGACCAAAGACGGGCTGGCGAAAGACTTGTTTCCCCTGACCACGGAGGGGCAGAAAGACTATGAATTCCAGCTGCTGGGCGAGGAGATGCAAGAGGGGCGCAACGTCTACCACATCGGTTTTCGGCCCAAGGACAAGAATGAGATTACCTGGGCCGGCGAGGCATACATCGACGCAGCGGAGTTTCAGCCGGTGCGAGTCTTCACCAAGCTGTCGCGGCGCATCCCGTTCGGCGTGCGGACCTTCCTGGGAACCGATTTGCCGGGCATTGGGTTCAACGTGGTGTACAAGCGGCAGGAGGACGGAGTGTGGTTTCCCGCCACGTTCGGGACGGAGTTCCGGATTCACGTGTTGTTCTTCATCAACCGGGAGGTCTCGGTCTCGCTGGAGAACTCGGGGTTTCAGCATACGCACGTGGAGAGCAAGATGAAGGTGGTGGGGCCGGTGGAGTGAGGCGGGCACCCGTCAGTGGCGGCGCGCGTGCCGAGAATTTGCGGCTGACCCTGTCGGTTCTGTCGTCAGGAGGACTACCTTGGCGCCCACTCCGCGGATGATGTCCATCGCGTTGACCGCATCTCCCCAGTTCACGTTGCGGTCAGCTTCAACGTAGACGACCCATTCTGAACGGGATTTGAGTTCGTCTTTCAACGCGGGGCCCAACGCTTCCCACACAATCGCTTTTGAATTCAGATAAAGGCGCGGCGGAAGGCCAGTGCCTACATCTTCTACTTGAACCACCAGCAGTCCGGTCCAGGAATCTGCCGCTCTTTGCGGACCCAGATTCAATAGATGAACTTCGATCCCTGCGGATCGGTGGTCATATCTCCACACATAGAGGTAGATCAGGAAAGTCGGAATCAAAACACCAGCGAGAATGACAGTATAGACGAGGCCGAATGGCGGCAATCGCGACGAGCGGGGTCTTAGCGGCAGCGTCCGGCGCGACGGATAGTAATCGTGTCTGGCATTCTCGACAATCGCAAGCTGTTCCTGCGCCGTCGTTTGTTTTTCGACAAGCGTGGTGGTTGAAAGAGCAAGAGCACCGAGCCCGCCCAGAACAAGCACCACGGAAAGAGCTAACAGTTGGTCGTATAAGAGCTCGTAGGCGGCAGACGGAGCCCAAACGAAAATTCTGGGATGACCGCCGTTCAAGCAACCGGCATCAGTGAGTACTTGGATGTCCAGACTGTATCGTTTTTGTTTCTCGGCGTAGAAATGGCCCAGAAAGCGATCGGCACCATCGAAATGCTCCAGTACGCGCCCGTCTCTGTAAACAATGGAGCGCGTCTTGAGTAAGGGGTCAAATGCCCCAAAACCGCAGTCCGGTCTGTAGAAGAACCGATTGTCCCCGTCAACCCCAATCTGATACCAGCCCGTGAGGTTGACGCTGAAGTCGATGGTCCTGATATGACCGGGGGAGAGTGAAACCGGCATGTCGAGAGCCACGAAGGTTCGCGTGTTCATCCAACGCTGGTAGCTTGCAGGCAGCGCGATGCCAACGAGTATGAGAATGATCGCAATGCCCGCAACCACTCTGACCGGCGCTCCCATGTCTTAATTTAGACACCAGGTCGACATGGAAGCGCTAGGTTCCTGAAGTTACGGGTAGTGTTGAGAGCAACGGAGCTGCGCTCCGTGGACAGCCGAGGGCGGCTGTCCCCACATGAATCAGTCGCCGCTGGCGTGGTTCTGCGTCGGTACCAGGACCAGGCGTGGGCGGGCTGTTTCCGGCTGCGAGGCGCGGCCAAACGCGTTCAGGATGCAGATGACCGCGACATAGGCGGCGAGAACGCCCAAGGTCACGGATGCGATGACTGTCAAGAAGAGGAGAACGGGCATAAAAAGCGAGATCACGATCGACCAACCTTAGAGAATCCCAGAATCTGTTGCAGCGCCTCTCCCATCCTTACCTATTTCCTCAGCGCGAATCTTCAATCTAAACCGCGTTGACGCTCCGCGCTGTTGACGACTAAGATACGGAGTAGAGCTGTGCAATTCCACTTTCCAACAATTCTGGTTACCTGTCGACGTTACGGAAGGGGCCTGACCCCCGGCGAATGATGGCGATTACCAAGATTTCTGTCCGTGGCGCCCGGCAGCACAATCTCAAGAACATTGACGTTGAGATTCCGCGGAACACCCTGACCGTGGTTACCGGGCTGAGCGGTTCGGGGAAGTCTTCGCTGGCCTTCGACACGATTTATGCCGAGGGGCAGCGCCGTTACGTGGAGACGCTGTCGGCCTATGCGCGGCAGTTTCTAGACCAGATGGAACGCCCGGATGTTGATGCAATTGATGGACTTAGCCCGTCCATCTCGATCGAGCAGAAGACCACCAGCCGCAGCCCGCGCTCGACCGTCGGGACCATCACCGAGATTTACGATTATCTTCGCCTCCTGTTCGCCTCCATTGGGGTGCCGCACTGTCCCAAGTGCGGGCGGGCGATCAGCCGGCAGTCCGCCGATCAAATCGTGCAGCGGGTGATGGCGCTCAGTCCCGAGGACCGGGTCATGGTGATGGCGCCGATCGTCCGCGGGCGCAAGGGCGAGTTCAAGAAGGAGATGGAAACGCTCGTCAAGCACGGCTACACACGGGCGCGGGTCGACGGAGAGTTGGTCAGTCTGGACGACGAGACCTTGATCAATCTCGACAAACGAAAGAATCACACCATTGAAGTCGTGATTGATCGCCTGCTGGTGAAGCCTGGGATCGAGCATCGTCTGGAAATGTCGGTTGGCTTGGCGATGAAACTGGCTGGCGGGCTGGTGCAGGTTGCTGTGGTCGGCGGCGACGAGCAGCTTTATTCGGAGAAGTTGGCCTGTCCGGATTGCGGGATCAATGTGCCACAACTCGAGCCGCGGTCGTTTTCGTTTAACAGTATGTATGGAGCGTGCGCGGAGTGCCACGGGCTGGGCAGCAAGTATGATTTCGATCCGGCGAAGGTGATCACCGACTGGTCGAAGCCGCTGCTCGAGGGCGGGTTGGGCCCGGGATCGGCGTCGCAGAATCTGATTCACATGCTGCAGATTTCGGCGGCGGCGTATGGCATCGATCTGAACACTTCCTTTGAGAAATTCCCGGAGAAGACGCAGGATTTTCTGCTGAACGGCGAGCCGGGACGCGGTGGCAAGACCGGGTTTCACGGCATCTTTGGATATCTGAAACAGAATCTGGAGGAGTCGACTTCAGAAGGGTACCGCGATTGGCTGATGGATCACATGTCGGCGACCCAGTGTCCGGCGTGCCACGGGAAGCGGCTGCGGCCGGAGAGTCTGGCGGTCAAGGTGAACGGGATGTCGATTGCCGATTTCACTGCGATGCCGGTGGCGCGGTC
Organism: Candidatus Sulfotelmatobacter sp.; assembly: GCA_017883425.1. GTDB lineage: Bacteria > Acidobacteriota > Terriglobia > Terriglobales > Acidobacteriaceae > Sulfotelmatobacter. The sequence continues at coordinate 8,362 of JADGNP010000170.1, forward strand.
GCTGGCCGTGGCGCAGGGTATCAACCTGGCGGGGCGCGAGGCGGCGATTGCCGGACGCGTCATGCACGAAGTGGTGGAGCGGTTGCAGTTTTTGAATGCGGTGGGGTTGGGATACATCTCGCTGGATCGTTCGGCGGCGACTTTGTCGGGCGGCGAGGGGCAGCGGATTCGGCTGGCGACGCAGATTGGATCGAAGCTGCGGGGCGTGCTGTATGTGCTGGATGAGCCATCGATCGGCCTGCACCATCGCGACAATGGGCGACTGTTGACTGCGCTGGAGAACTTGCGCGACCTCGGCAACACGGTGTTGGTGGTGGAGCACGATGAGGAGACAATCCGTCGTGCGGATTATGTAGTCGATCTGGGGCCGGGTGCGGGGCGACATGGCGGAAGTTTGGTGGCGCATGGAACGCCGGAAGAAATCATGCGCGATCCGAACTCGCTGACCGGGGCGTACATCTCGGGGCGGACATCGATTGCGATGCGGGCGGAGCGGCGGCATGCGAATGGCGCCGCGCTGACGATTCTGGGCGCGAAGGAAAACAATCTCAAGAATCTCGACGTGGCGTTTCCGCTGGGCGTGATGACCGTGGTGACGGGAGTCTCCGGCTCGGGCAAGTCGACACTGGTGAATGACATTCTGTATCGAGCGTTGGCCCGGCAGCTTTACCGGTCGCGCGAAAAGGCGGGCGACCACAAGGCGATTTCGGGCGCGGAGAATATTGACAAGGTCATCCGCATCGATCAATCGCCGATTGGGCGGACGCCGCGGTCGAATCCGGCAACTTATACCGGGATGTTCACGCAGATGCGCGATTTCTACGCCATGTTGCCGGAGTCGCGCGAGCGCGGTTACAAGGCGGGACGGTTTTCGTTCAATGTCTCCGGCGGGCGCTGCGAGGCGTGCCAGGGTGAGGGGCAACGGCGCATCGAGATGAACTTTCTGCCCGATGTGTACGTACTGTGCGAGGTCTGCGGCGGGCGGCGCTACAACCACGAGACTCTGGCGGTGAAGTACAACGGCAATTCGATTGCCGATCTGCTCGAGATGCCGGTTTCTGACGCGCTGCCGATTCTCGAAAACATTCCGCAGGTAAAACAAAAACTGCAGACCCTGGTCGACGTGGGCCTGGGATACATTCATCTAGGACAGTCGGCGGTGACGCTTTCCGGGGGCGAGGCGCAGCGCATCAAGCTGGCGCGCGAGTTGAGCAAGCGGCAGACGGGCAAGACGCTCTACCTGCTCGATGAGCCGACCACCGGGCTGCACTTCGATGACGTAAAGAAGTTGCTCGACGTACTGCACCGGTTGACCGACCTGGGGAACTCGATCATCATCATCGAACACAATCTTGATGTGATTCGCAATGCGGATTGGATTATTGATCTTGGCCCCGAGGGCGG
>JADGNP010000171.1 GCA_017883425.1 Candidatus Sulfotelmatobacter sp.
GCAAACTCGTCATACCATTTACGAACGTCGCGGGCCAGCGCCCAAGTCTGCCGAAGCATGTACTGGTCCAGCGCGTCCAGTTTTTCGAAGGGCGCCGCGTTCGCTGGCGGATCGAAATCGTACAAGTTTCCCAGAGCATTCTTGAACAGCTTGTTGCGAATCTCCCGATAGTTTTCCGCGACCCGCAGCATCAGCGCTTCCGACCCCACCACGTCCTCGCGGAAATCGACCGACGCCACCCACAGCCGCACAACTTCTCCGCCCAGCCGGCCGGCGATGTCGACCGGGTCCACATCGTTCCCGCGCGACTTCGACATGGCCTGGCCTTTTTCGTCGAGCGTCCACCCGGGCGTGACTACGCCTTTGTACGGCGGACTGGCATGCGTCCCCATGGCGCAGAGCAGGGAAGACTGAAACCAGCCGCGATATTGGTCGCCTCCCTCGAGATACAAATCAGACGGCCAGGGATACTCCGGTTCGTCCGCGACCAGCGCGAGATAACTCGCACCCGATTCCAGCCACACGTCGAAGATGTCGGTTTCCTTCTCGAACTTTGAGCCACCGCAGTGTGGGCATTTTGTCCCTGCGGGAAGAATCGTGTCCGACTCCGGAGTGAACCACGCATCGGCTCCGGCGCGCCCGAACAGTTCCACAACCTTGCGGTTCACTGCGTGGTCGTTCAGCGGCTTACCGCAACCCTCGCACAGAAAAACGGCGATGGGCACTCCCCACACGCGCTGCCGCGAGATGCACCAGTCTGGCCGCGTCTGAATCATGTTTGACAGCCGCTCTTCGCCCCACGGCGGATCCCACTTCACCTTCTTGATTTCCTCCAGCGTGCGCGTCCGCAGGGTATCGTTTTTCGATGATCCGCCCGGCATGGGCGTTTCCATGGAAATGAACCACTGCTCGGTGGCGCGGAAGATCACGGGATTGTGGCACCGCCAGCAGTGCGGATACGAGTGCTCCGTCTTTTCCGTGTGCAGCAGCGCCCCGCGGCTTCTCACCAGATCAACGATCGGCTGGTTCGCGTCCCACACGCGCTTGCCCGTGTACTCCGGCAGCCCATTGCGCAGGATGCCTTTTTCGTCGACATTGCTCGTCGCATCGAGCCCGTATTTCATGCCGGTGATGAAGTCCTCCGCGCCATGCGATGGCGCAGTGTGAACCACGCCGGTTCCCGTGTCCATGGTGACGTAGTCCGCCAGCACTCCGAGAATCTTGCGATCCAGAAACGGATGCTGGAAGTTCAGCCGCTCCAGCTTCCGGCCAGGGAAGTGCGCGAGGGGTCGCGGGTCGGCAAGGTTGCACTTCGCTGCGGCATCGGCCGCAAGTTTCGACGCGACTATGTAAACTTCGCCGCCCGATTCCAGCGCCACGTACTCTTCATCGGGATGAAACGCCACCGCCATCGACGCCGGCAGCGTCCACGGAGTCGTAGTCCAGATAATGGTCGAAACCTTCTTTCCTGCGAGATCAGCCGCCAGCGCAGCGTCAATCTTCGCCGGATCGTCCAGCAACCCATACTTCACCCACACCGTGCTGCTGGTGTGGTTCTCATATTCGACCTCGGCCTCGGCCAGCGCCGTCTCGTCGTGCATGCACCAGTAGACGGCGCGCAGCCCCTTGTAGACGAATCCGTTTTCGTAAAAGGAAAAAAAAGTCGAAAGCACGACTGACTCGTACTGCGGAGTCATCGTGGCATAGGGCCGGTCAAAGCGTCCGAAAACGCCGATACGCTTGAACTGCGTCCGCTGCAAGTCAAGATACTTTTGGGCATATTTGCGGCACTCGGCGCGCACGTCGGTGGGCCGCATCTGCAATTTCTTGCCGCCCAGTTCCTTGTCGACCTTGATCTCGATGGGCAAGCCGTGGCAATCCCATCCCGGCACGTAGGGCGCGTCAAACCCCGCCATGGTCTTCGACTTTGCGATGAAATCCTTGAGGCACTTGTTCATCGCGGTGCCCATGTGGATGGGCCCGCTGGTGTATGGAGGCCCGTCGTGCAGGATGTAGCGGGGCGCGCCTTTCCGGGCCTGCCGGATGCGCTCGTAGATGCCCGTCTGCTCCCAGCGTTCCAGCATTTTGGGCTCATTCTGGGGCAGGTTGGCCTTCATGGGGAAGGCAGTTTTCGGCAGATTGATAGTCGCTTTCAGTTCAAACGGCACTCAGTCGCGTCTCCCAAATGATTGAATCTTTTCATTATAGGGAGCCCTGCAGGGAACGTCCATGCAGCGACACACTACGATTCGCGGCACTTTCGGAGGGGCATGTGGTTTTGGGGGGATCGAACTGCCTCGCCCAGCAGGAAGGACATGTCTATCCGAGAGTTGCCGTGGACAATGGAATGCACTGTCGGAATGGGTCGACTAGAGGTACAATTTTAGAAAGCAGAGGCAATCTGGCCCGGTGTGACCGTGGGGCGGCCAAAAGGTAGCTCATTTACAAAATCGGGCGGAAATCAAAGCAACTTGCGGGGAGTGTCGCTCATCTGTGTAAAGATGGCATTCCACGAAAGTGAAACCAGCAAGGCACTGAAACTAGAAAGCTAGGCCAGTCCGCACAGACTGGCGAGGGCGTCCAGACCGGAATTATGGGATTCGAACAAATTAACCCGAACGGCCCCGGCAACGAGCCAGAGCTGCACCTGCTTTTCGCGAGAGACAGCTTCGAAGAGCCCCTCTACAAGTCTCTTTTCCGCGAACTGGATGACTTTTTCTTTCCCAAGAAACTCCCGCCCCTCAAGCTGGAATCGAAGCCCGAACCAGTCAAAGACATCTGGGGCTTCTACAACAACAAGAAGAACGGCGCTCTGGGTTCGACGGGCGTACATATTCTGATTGTGGGACTCATCGTCGGCGGCACTCTGATCGGACGCCGCGTGGTGAATGCGGCCCCGGTGCAAAAGGTGACCGTCACCCTCGTCGATCCCGAGGATATCCCAGCCCTCAAGCCCTCGAAAACGCAAGTGGGTGGCGGCGGTGGCGGCGGAGATCGCGACGTGTTGCAGGCCAGCAAGGGCAAGCTGCCGAAGTTCTCGATGACGCAGATTACGCCTCCCGTGGTGGTGCTGCGCAACGAGCATCCCAAGCTGGCGGTTGAACCCACGATCGTGATTCCCCCGCAAGTGCAACTGGCTTCCAACAATATGCCGAACCTGGGCGATCCCATGGCGCATGCCCTGCTGCCCTCAAACGGCACCGGCTCAGGCGGCGGCATTGGTTCGGGCAGCGGCGGTGGCGTCGGGTCCGGCAAAGGGCCGGGCTTTGGCCCCGGCGAAGGCGGCGGCACCGGTGGAGGCATCTTCCACGTGGGCGGCGGCGTTTCCCCGCCGCGCCAGATTTATGCCCCGGAGCCGGAATTTTCGGAAGAAGCCCGCAAGGCCAAGTATCAGGGCGTCTGCACCCTCGGCCTGATCGTGGGAACCGATGGCCGTCCCAGCAACCTCCGCGTGCTGAGCAGCCTTGGCATGGGACTCGACGAAAAAGCCATGGAGGCCGTAAGAAACTGGAAGTTCGAGCCTGCCATGAAAGACGGTCACCCGGTGCGGGTCGAGATTGCCGTCGAAGTCGACTTCCACTTGTACTGAGATCCGTAGCGCCGCTGTCGTGGTGGCGTCTCGCCGCCACGTGCGAGGCCGGCGCTACTTCCTAAACCCTCCGCAGCACCGCGTAGTGCGTCGTGACCCTTGTCCGGAATCCCAAGCGTTCGTATAGCTCCACGGCGCGCGCATTGTCGCGTCTCACGTGGAGGAAGGGGGTTTCCCCGCGATCGCGGATGCACCTCATAATCTCTGTCATGAGCATCCGGGCATAACCCTTGCCGGTGTGGTCCGGGTGCGTGCACACAGCGCTGACTTCCGTGTAGCCCGGGACTTTGAGTCGCTCGCCCGCCATGGCCACCAACTTACCCTCCCAGCGAATCCCCAGGTACGTACCCAGTTCGTGAGTGCGACGACCGAATGGTCCGGGCTTGGTCAAGCTAGCAAGTTCCACCATTTCGGAAGAATCCGGCGGACCGAGTCTTGCGACCTCCGGCGCGGAGTTTGATGGCGTCTGCACGGCGCTTCCGTTTTCGCAGACCATTTCCAGCAACTGAGCCCCCGCGACCAGATCCCATCCGGGGCGGGGCTCGTACGCGCGGTCGAGAAACACAGCGGCCGTGCCGCCCGGGCCCACTAAGCCAGCTAAAGATGCGTAGCCTTGCGCGCTCGGTTCCTCGAATGCGGTGAGCGAAGTGACTTCGGGGACAAACCGCCGGGCCTGGTCGAAGGCCTCCGCGAACTCAATCTGCCGGGTGGTGAGCGCCTGCCAGATCACATTGTCGAGTGCGTGCATAGAATCTATCTCGCGTCCTTACAACCCAGCCTGAGAAATCGTTTTGGGAGGGAACGGCTTCAGAGGCTGCGGAAAAACTCACGATTCGTATCAGGCTATGCCTTCAGGCATAGCGTGAGTGCTGGCTAATCACGCCTTCAGACGCTGCAGCGCGGAATGCGAGTTTTTCCGCAACTCCTTCAGTCGTGCCGCTACGATTACCCAAATTCGCGGGCTTCCGCCTCTGAGGGGAACCTCGAACCCGCGATGCCTGTCTTCAATTGGATCTGGGTCGGGGTTCGAAGGATAGATTAATTGTCGCCATTCGCGCCGGCTATCCGATTCTTGCGCGCAAACTATTCCTTCAAGTCAACGTGCTGCACGTCCTCAATCGGATGCCCCAGAAACCGCTCCCCCAGCCGGCGGAACTTTTCCACCGAATCCGTGGCAAAGAACTTGAGCCGCGGAAGCGCGCGCCGTTCCTCGGCGTCCACAGTCGCGGGCACCAACTGCTGTAGCCGCGAAGCTACGGCGCGCGCCGTCGATTCAGCCGAGTCCACGATGCTCACATGGCCCGGCGTCACCCGATGCAGCAGCGGCTTGAGCAATGGGTAATGAGTACACCCTAGAACGAGCGTATCGGCCTCGCGAAATCCATCCGCAAAGGCCTCCCCGAGATAAATGCGTGCGACCTGCTCCGTGACGGAGTGCTCCACCCAGCCTTCTTCGACCAGCGGAACCAGCAGAGGACAGGCCTTCTCCCGCGCGTGCAAGCCGCGGGCTTCGAGAGCCTTGCGGTAGGCGTGGCTGCTGACCGTAGCCTCGGTTCCAATCACAACGATCTTCTGATTCTTGGTGGCGGCTGCGGCCGCCTCAGCCCCCGGCTCAATCACCCCGACCACAGGCACATGCGCCGCCGCCGTAATGCGGTCGAGCGCCAGCGCCGTCGCCGTATTGCAGGCGATGACCAGCATCTGCGCGCCATGGGATTCGAGATAGTGCGCCGCTTCCACCGCGTAGCGGGCTACCGTTTCGACCGACTTCGATCCATAGGGCAGGCGCGCCGTATCGCCGAAGTAGGCGTAATCCGCCCCCGGGATGAGTTCAAGTAAAGCTTTAAGAACGGTCAGCCCGCCAAAGCCGGAATCAAATACGCCGATCGTGGGACGGCGGGAGCGCGCCCCTAAGGAATGATCAGCGCTCATTCATCTCATCTCGTGAATACGGGCCGCCTGATTGAACCCCATCGAGGCTCTTCATAAGCTTTTCGTAGTTACCGGCTCGCCCGCAGCACGGCCCCGGCGGAATCGGTGCGCCGTGCGGGCAGGTAGGCGGATGGCCCAGAAACGTGCAGATCTTGTCCGTGGCCTCTGGCGAAAGTATGTGCTCGAACTTGCAGGCCTGCTGCTCGATCTCGGTCTCGCTGTCCATCGCCAGGCTGTCGGTGAAGAGTCGCTCGGCCAGCCGATGCCGGCGAATGATGTTTCCCGCGCGCTCGCGCCCGCGCGGCGTGAACTCGACAATCAGCGTGCCATCGCCCGACGATGCAGCCACCGGCTTCAGCGCTTCGTGGCAAGGATTCACGAACGGCTTGTGATCATGCGGCTGCGGCGGGTGCGGCGCCGAGACCACCAGCCCCATCTCGATCATCTTTTCAATGGCCAGGCTCACCGGCAGCGCCCCGTGCACTTCCATGCGCTCGACTTCGGCAATCTCTCCATGCTCGGCGAGCACCCAGAGCTCCTCCAGAACCTCGTCCAGTTGTTCCTCGTCGGCCAGGGAGAAGATCTCCTGCGACGCGATTTTGCCATGATGCAACTCAATGCGCCGGTCAGCCAGGCGCGCCACCACCGGGTCGTGCGTGACCATCACGATGGTGCGTCCCTGCTGGTGAAACTCGCGCAGCAGCCGCAACACGATTTCTTCATTCAGCGCGTCCAGGTTCCCCGTGGGCTCGTCGGCCAGGATGATCCGTGGATCATTGATCAGCGCACGCGCAATGCACACCCGTTGCTGCTCCCCGCCCGACATCTGCGATGGCAGGTGATGCGCGCGGTCGCCCAGGCCCACTCGGGTGAGCGCCTCGACCGCTTCCTTTTCGTCGGTCATGCTGTGAAAGTACTGCGCCAGCATGACGTTTTCCACGGCGGTGAGAAAGGGAATCAGGTGGAACTGCTGAAAGATGAATCCAATTTTTTCTGCGCGCACGCGGTTCAGATCCGCGGCCGAGATCCCGGCCACATTCTGCCCGTCGAGCCAGATCTCGCCCGACGAAGGCCGATCAAGGCAGCCAATCAGATTCACCAGCGTCGATTTCCCCGATCCCGATGGCCCCATGATCGAAAGCCACTCCCCCTGCGTGACGTGCAGCGAGATGTGGTCAAGGGCATGAATGGAGCCGGAACCGTTGTCCTTGCCCGATCCGTTCCCGTTTCCCGCTTCCTTGGCGGGGTAGAGCTTCGTCACATCCTTGATCTGAATCATTTCACTCTCCCCTCAGAATCACCGCCGGCTGCACCCGGCGCAGCAGCGCGATTGGGAGGATCGCCGACAACAAAGTAACAGCCATGCTACCAGCCAGAACCACCGGCAGCACACTCAAACGCGGGACCACGGGAGCGTGAAAGTTAACCCGGCCGATCCAGGCCGCGATGCCGATCCCGACCACGAATCCGATCAGCGCGCCCGTCGCCCCCAGCACCGCGGCTTCCGCCGCGAAGAACCCGTTGAGCAGCCGCCCCGACGCGCCCAGAGCTTTCATGATGGCAAAGTCGCGTCGCCGGTCGAACACCCACCCCATCAACGTCGAAAGCACGCATAACGCTGCCGTCAGTATGATCAGCGCCGCCGCGGCCAGCAGCGTCGCGCGAGTCTTGCCTAGCACGCGCGCTTCACCCTCCATAATCTGCCGTACGGGACGAACCTCGCCCACCGGAATCGCCTGCGTCAGTTGGTTCATGATGCCAGCCACTTCTTCAGGAGAACCGCTGGCCGCAACTTCAATTGTCGACGGCTGAACCCCTGTCCACGCCACGAAATCGGCCAGCGAGACATAAATGCGGCTGTCTTCGGCCGCGCCCGTCTGCACCGTGCCCACAGGGCTGACGTGCAGAATCCGTCCTTGAAAGCTGAGATCGAATCCCTGGTTCTTCGGAGCCACAACCGCCATCGCGCGCACTCCAACCAGCGCCGGGTGCCTCATTTCTCGCGGGCTTTCTGCGCGAGAAAGCCCGCCCTGAGCCTGTCGAAGGGTGGGAACTTCTGACGGCCAGTTGCTTACCGACCACCACCGATCCAACTGACGCACCCGCTCAAAGTCCGCGCCGGCCACCACAATCGGCTGCCCATCGCTGGTGCGCGCTACCACCAGCCCAAACGACGCCGCTATCCCGCGTCCCGCAAGAACGGAATCCACGTGCGCGAGCGCATCCGGGGGCAGGGAAGCGCCATCTTTTCCGACGACGATAATGTTCGCGCCATAGTTGCGGAACTCCCGCCGCAATTTCGCCTGCACATCTACATAAAGATTCAGCATGGCTGTGGTCACCGCCGCCGCCACCACCATGGCGAACAGGGCGGAGACCGCGCGCCCGCGCCGCAGCACCGCCGCTCGCACCAGCATGCGCAGAAACATCGAAGTGTGAGGAACGTGTGCCCGGCTGGCCGCAAGGTCCCGCGCGGAATGGGACATGGGCGCGCTCACAGCTCACCTCGCAGCGCAAACACCGGATCGAGACCAACAGCTCTCCGAATCGCCGCGGCGCTCCCCGCGAAGGTGACGATCACCGCGATTGCCAGGATCACCGGCAGCAGCACCGGTGGAATCGAAATCTCCGAATTGAAGATCGAGTGCCCCATCTGGTGGGCGAGCCCAGAGCCCACGACAAACCCCGCCAAGCCACCGATTAAGGCCAGCAGCGTCGCCTCCGCGAAGAAGATCGAGGCGATGGCGAGTTTACCTGCGCCCAGAGCCTTCATCAGTCCGACCTCGGCACGCCGCTCAAACATGGTCGTGGCCATCGCCGCCGACACGGCCAGCGCCGACGCAAGCAGCGCCGCCAGCGTAATCAAAAAGATGAGCCCTTCAATGCGGGTAAGAACGGCACCTTCATTTTGCGAGACCTGGCGAATCTGCTCAGCGTGCGAGTGGGGAATCGCCTCCGCCAACTGAAACGCAATCGCCTGCGCATAAGGCGTGCAATACCAGCGATCATAGATCGCCCCCGACAAGCTCTTCGGGTCGCGACGAGCGAAAGCGTCTTCCGGCTTGGTCAGCGCACTCACATACACGCGCCGCACCGCGCCGGGTCTGCCCAGAATCTCCTGTGCCAGCGCGAGTGGCGCCACGATCTCATCGTCTTCCGCCCCACCGGTCGAGAGAATCCCGCTTACCCGCAGCTGCCGGTCAGCGAGCGTGATTTCGTCTCCGGACTTCTCGCCCAAACGGCTGGCCAATCTTTCCCCCAGTAAAACGTTCCGCGAGGAGTCATCCGGCCACGCCCCAGAAACCTTCCACCACGGATGGGTCGAACGCACGCCGGTGGTGAACTCGTCCGTACCGAACGACACCTGCTTCGCAAAATAAGTCCCCAGCAGCGTGACGTCCTGCCGCTTACCGTCCTGCTCGATCGCCACGTTGACGGGAAGCATAGGCGCGAAGCCCGTGATGTTGTTGTGCCAGAAAGTCCCTTTGATCTTGGGTAGGTCCGCTTCGCTGAGAAAGGCGCCGTCGGTCGGAGGCTTGAGGTTGACCCCGCCAATTTCCACGTCCAGCGAATCTTCCTGTGGAGTAATAACCAGGTTGGCGCCGATGGTGCGGAGTTCGCGGTTGATCTTATCGCCGATGTCGGTCGCCACGGCAATCATCGCCGTCGCCACGGTCACGCCCAGGGTAATGGCCGCGCCCGCCAGCAACTTGCGCCGCTTCTGGCGCCGGAAGGATTCGTAAACGAGTCGGACGAACATCGCCTACTGTTGTGCGAACATGCGGCCACCGGCCGCAACGTCCGCCTCCTCGATGATGACCGCGTCTGCCGTCTGCGTGGCTTTGAGGGGCACCGGATTGCAACCCCCGGCGGTCCCAACCGACTGCGGGTTGATCGGCGCCGCGCAATTCTTGCAGACCACCCCGTTCGCGCTCTTGTAAAACCCGACCGACCCGCAGATCTCGCAGGCGTCAAACACGGTGGCGATCTTGCCATCGGGCTTCTGGTAAAGCCAGAAGCGGATCGCTGTCCCGTTCTCCTGCGCCTGGAAGCGGTGCAGGTCGCCATCCGAAATCTGCGCCAGCGGGATACTCACCCGCCCATTCGTAAATGTTACCTGGGTCGCGGGAGAGAGATTGCTGACGCTCTTGGCATACACAAATTCCGCCGTGATCAGCGCGATGAAGATAAACGAGAAAGTGAGGACGGAAATCATCCACATG
>JADGNP010000661.1 GCA_017883425.1 Candidatus Sulfotelmatobacter sp.
GCCTTTCCCGGATTCAAACTCGACCCGTGGCCCTCAGCGGCTGAAGCCGAAATTTCAAAGAGCGCTTAATCGGCACGAGTGGAACTCGTGTCCTTCCCGGTTAATCTCCCCGCCTCAGTACTTCCTCGCCCGCGGCGGAATCAGCGACGTATCTACCGCCTCGAACTCAAACTTCGGCTCATCCGCATCGGGCGCGAAATAAGCCTTCGTCGTCTTCAGCCAGTTCTTGTCGTCGCGCTCGGGGAAGTCCGGCTTGTAGTGCGCACCCCGCGATTCGTCCCGCATCCCTGCACCCTGCGCGATCACCCGCGCCAGCTGCAGCATGTTGTAAAGCTGCCGCGCAAAGACCACGGTCGTGTTCGCCCACATCGTGCGATCGCTCAGGTTGATCTTGCGATAGCGCTCCAGCATCTCCACCAGTTTGCCGTCAGTCTGCTGGAGGTTTTTGTTGTAGCGGATGACCGTGCAATCCTTGGTCATCAGCTCGCCCATTTCGCGCCACAACCTGACCGGATTCTCCGAGCCGTCCGCCTTCATCAGGTTGGCATTGATCTCTTCCTGACGTTTCTGTTCGGCGGCGAAGCATCCGTTGCCGTCCGACGCCTGCAGCCCTCGCGCATACGCCACCGCATTCGGCCCGGCGATCCCTCCGCCGTAGATGCACGACACCAGCGAGTTCGCCCCCAGCCGGTTGGCCCCGTGGTACTGGTATTCGCACTCGCCCGCCGCAAACACTCCCGCGATGTTGGTCGCCTGCTTGAAATCGACCCAGAGCCCGCCCATGGTGTAATGCATGCCGGGGAAAATCTTCATCGGCGTGTCGCGCGGATCGTCGCCCACAAACTTCTCGTAAATCTCGAGAATCCCTTCCAGCTTGCGGTCGAGAATCTTGCGGTCGATGTGCGTCAGGTCGAGATAGACCATCGGCTTGCCGTCGATCCCGAGGTTAAGCTCGTACACGACCTTGAAGATGGCCCGCGTAGCCACGTCGCGCGGCACAAGATTCCCGTACTTCGGATACCACTCTTCGAGGAAATACCAGCGCTCGTTCTGCGGAATGGATTTCGGATCGCGCTTGTCGCCCGGAGTCTTCGGCACCCACACGCGCCCGCCTTCGCCGCGAGCCGACTCCGACATCAGACGCAATTTATCTTCGCCAGGGATGCACGTGGGATGCACCTGAATGAATTCGCCGTTCGCGTAATAACAGCCCTGCTGGTAGAGCGCCGACTGCGCCGACCCGGTACAAACCACCGAGTTCGTCGACTTCCCAAAGATCGCGCCAATGCCGCCGGTCGCAATGATGATCGCGTCGGCAGGGAACGTGCGCACTTCCATCGAGCGCAGGTCCATGGCGCAGATGCCGCGGCACACGCGGTTTCCATCGAGCACAGCTGACAGGAACTCCCAGTGCTCGTACTTCTTCACCTTGCCTTCGGATTCGTAGCGCCGCACCTGCTCGTCGAGCGCGTAAAGCAGTTGCTGTCCCGTAGTCGCGCCCGCGAATGCCGTGCGGTTGTACAAAGTCCCGCCAAACCTGCGGAAGTCGAGCAGTCCTTCCGGCGTGCGGTTGAAAGGAACTCCCATGCGATCGAGCAGGTCAATGATCCCCGGCGCGGCCTCGCACATGTCTTTAATCGGAGGCTGGTTGCCCAGAAAATCGCCGCCGTACACCGTGTCGTCGAAATGAATCCAGGTCGAGTCGCCTTCACCCTTCAGGTTCTTCGCCGCGTTAATCCCGCCCTGCGCGCACACCGAGTGCGACCGCTTCACCGGAACAATGGAGAACAGGTCGACGTTGGCCCCCATCTCCGCGATCTTGATCACCGCGGCCAGTCCGGCAAGGCCGCCGCCCACGACAATGATTTTCGGAGTCGCTGCCATTATTGCTTACCGGCTTTCTGTGATTTGACTGTTTCCCGCAGTTCCGGGCTCAAAAGGCTGTTGGGGGCGGGAGCGGAGGGCGGTCAGGCTGGCCAGCCCCGCGCCCGTCAGCACAAGGAAGAGTCCTAGGCACAACGCCAAAAACCGCTTCTGCGCTTTGTCGCCAGAGACAATCCCCCACTTCGCCGAGAACAGCCAGATTCCATACGCGAAATGCCATGAAGCCGCGATCAGGCCCACAACATAAAACAGGAAGAAAGGCGTCTGAAAGACCTCATGCTGCACCTTGCCGAACGAAGCCCACGGGTTGTCGTGCAGATCGACTCCGGTAAACCGCATCGTGTATGTGTGCCAGAGGATGTAGGCGAAGGCGATCCCGCCCGTCCAGCGCTGAGCCGTATACATCCAGTTGCCACTCCATGGATAGGCGACCGAATTGCCCTCTCCGCGGTACCAGATGTAGAAGCCGTAGAGCGCGTGGAACGCAATCGGCAGCCAGATGCCGAACAGTTCCAGGAAAAACACGAGCGGAAGATTGGCCAGAAAGCTGACCTGGCGCTCGTAGGCATGCGGACCACTAATCGTGGTCGAGTTCGAAATCAGAATGTGTTCAAACAGGAATGCGCCCACAGGGACGATCCCCGAAAGGGAATGCAGCCGGCGCAATACAAATGAATATCCCTGACCAGCGCGCAACGGAGCAACCCCATGCGCGACAATTTTGGTTACCCCGGGAGCAGGAGAACTGGCTGACGCCACGAAACGCTCCTTATGAATTCAGCTATGAGAAAAGAACCTGACATTATCGAGTGCCGAGAGAAGTGAAGTCAAGGAAGCACGTGTGGAGCGGACACTCCTGTCCGCTGCTTTTGACTTTGTTTTTTCACTCTGCCCATGGAACTCCATCGCACCACTCCAGAAACTGCCGGAAGGCCGCCCCCCGGTGGCTGTACC
>JADGNP010000172.1 GCA_017883425.1 Candidatus Sulfotelmatobacter sp.
GGCCGCGGCGGAACGTTCTGGGGCACGATGCCGCGCCGCACGCGCCAAACCATCTTCCCCACTAGCGGAAATGACTCCACCGAGGCCCCACTGGCGAGAACAACAGCATCCGCGCGTCGCAAGGAACGCAACGGCTCTCGCAAACGTCCTGAGGGGAGCAACCTGTCGCTCGCATCCTGCGGCGTGACCAGAACAATGTCGAAGTCGCGCGCCAATGCCCGGTGCTGAAAACCGTCGTCGAGCAGATGGACTTGCTGGCCGAACTTGGATTCGGCGAAGCACCCCGCCTCGTACCGGTCCTCCCCCACGATCACTGGCACCTGGAGCCTGCGCGCAATCAGGAGTGGCTCGTCGCCAAACTCCTGCGGCAGGCCCGCAGGATCGACCAAGCGCACGCCCCTGGACCGGCGCCCGTACCCGCGCGACAGCACATCAAACTTGATGCCGCGCGCCTTGAGCAACTCGCCCAGCAGCAGCACGAACGGAGTCTTCCCCGACCCGCCCGCGGAAAGATTTCCCACGCTGATCACGGCGCCTGGCAGGCGTCGGGCCCGTAGAACTCCCCGGTCATAAAGCGCATTCCGCGCTCCGACCATGCCGCCGTAGATGGCTGAGAGAGGATTCAATCTGTGTGCGCAGCTTGTGCCGGGAGCGCAAGAGGATCGCGATCCTCCGCCACCAATGTCTTCAAGCCTTCCATCGTTCGCAGCGTCGCGCCCGTCTGAGACCGCATGGTCTCTTCCGCGCGCCGGCCCAAAGCCCGCCGTTCCGCATCGTCCGCGAGCAGTTGCATCAAGGTCAGAGGCAGTTCCGATAATCCGACGATCCGCACGGCATCCCGGCTTTGAAACAGGGCCACAATGTCACGAAAATTTTCTGTATGGTTTCCGGTCACAATGGCCACGCCGTGCTGCGCGGGTTCGATAATATTGTGCCCACCGCGCGGCACCAGGCTTCCGCCCACGAATGCAAGATCGGCCAGAGCATAGAGCGCCGCCAACTCTCCAATGGTATCGACGAGCAGCACTCCGCCGGCAAGCGCTTCGCCCTGCCATTGCGAGCGCCGGACCGACGGAATGCCCAACTGCCGCAGCAGGATCGCAACTTCGTCGAAGCGCTCGGGATGCCGCGGGGCCAGAATCATCACCGCGCGCGGGTGCCCCACCCGCAAATTTTCAAATGCCTTCAGCAGCGGTGGTTCCTCGCCCTCCACAGTGCTACCGCAGACCAGCACAGGCCCAGCGCCTTCCGCCGCGAGCGATCGGCGGAGGCTCTCCACAATGGGCGGAGGCGAAGGCAAACTCACGTCGAACTTGAGATTCCCGGTAACTTGCACGCGCCCTGGTTCAGCGCCGATCGATTGCAGCCTCGCACCATCCTCTGACGTCTGCGCCAGGAACAGGTCGACGTGTATTAGCATCCTCCGCAGGGCCCAGCGAAAGCGGCTATAGCTCGGCCACGACCGGTCGGAGATGCGCGCGTTGACCACCGCGATGCGCGCCCCGCTGGCATGCGCCAGCCGCAGAAAGTTTGGCCAGAACTCAGTCTCCGCGAGCACGACCAACTCCGGTTGCAAGGCCTGCAGATACGGCCGGATCGCGAACCCGAAGTCTATGGGGAAGTAGAAGACGTTCTCTTCGCCAAAGCGCTTGCGGGCGAGTTCCTGCCCCGTGTCGGTCGTGGTCGACACCAGCACGCGATGCTGCGGAAGGCTGCGCCGGATCTGCTCCACCAGCCCGCTCACGGCGAGCACCTCGCCGACGGAAACGGCATGAACCCAGATAACGCGCGGCGCCCGCGAGCCTTCGCGAGACGCACTCAGCCGCGCCGGTACCCTTCCCATGCGTTCGACAAATCCGCTGCGATATTTGCCGTAGCGCAGAATCTGGTAGAGCCAATAAGGCAGGCTGAGCAGCATTCCCACCGCCAGCACCAGACTGTAGAGAAAATAGCTCAAGCTGAGCCCATTCTAAACCGCCTCCTCGGCGGCGGGCGCACCCGCCTTCTATAATTGAGGACATGCCTCCCTTATCCTCACGATTCATCCATCGCTCGCTCGTTCTGGCGCTTTGTGCTGGATTATTTGTGCCGGTTTTGCTGGCGGCCAAGAACTTCGTCAAGCCGGTAGCGCGGACGGCCATCAACTATCCCGCGCACGATCTTCATCGCGACGAGAAAGCCGCCATCGCCGCCGATCCCTACGACACGCCGGAAAAGACCAAAATCTTTTCCGTGGATTTTGCGGCTCACGGCTTCCTGCCCGTTTTTTTTATTGTGACCAATGACGGCGACCAGCCCATTTCTATCGCCAACATGGAAATCAAGCTGATCACCGCCAATCACTCGAAACTCACTCCCATCCATACGGACGACCTCTACCGGCGCCTCTCCAATCCCCAGGCCAGCACGCGGCCGAGCCCGATTCCCCTCCCGCACAAAGTGAAGGGCGCAATCAGCAAGAAAGAAATGGATGAGATCGAGTCCTCGCAATTCGCGGCCAAGGCGGTCGAGCCGCACGCCACGCAATCCGGATTTTTATTTTTCGACGTGGGAGGCATCTCGTCGCCTCTGGCAGGCGCGAACATCGACATCACCGGCGTCGCCGACGCCAAGGGGAACGAGCTGATGTACTTCGAGATTTCGATAGACAAGTATCTGAACGCGCCACCGCCAACGAACTAGAATCAGACCTCGGACCTCGGACCTCTGCTGTGCTCAGGTCTACGTCACAGGGCTGTCATCCTGAGGTCCGCGCCCTTTGCGGACCGAAGGACCTATGCAATTCGCCGGGAATTACACAGGTCCTTCGCTTCGCTTAGGATGACATAGCCCCCGCGTGCTCGCTGCGCTGCCCTTTATAATCACTGCCTATGGTCACCACGCCGGCCGATTCCATCACCGCAAACGCCACGTACGAACCGGTCATCGGGCTGGAAGTCCATGTTCAGCTGCTGACGGCGACCAAGATTTTCTGCTCCTGCTCGACGCGATTCGGCGCGCCGCCGAATACCAACGTATGCCCGGTATGCCTGGGGATGCCCGGCGCGCTGCCGGTGCTCAACAAGAAAGTTGTAGAGTTCGCCACGCTGGCGGCGATGGCGCTGCAGTGCCGCATCAACGAGACTTCCATTTTCGCGCGCAAGAACTATTTCTATCCCGACCTGCCCAAGGGCTACCAGATTTCGCAGTACGACAAGCCGCTGGCCGAGTTCGGATTTATCGAGATTCCGAGCGGCGGCGGCAAGAAGAAAATCGGCATCACCCGCGTCCATCTCGAAGAAGATGCCGGCAAGAGCCTGCACGAAGGCTTTCCCGACGCGGCGGAGAAAACGGCCATCGACCTCAACCGCACCGGCGTGCCCCTGATCGAGATTGTCAGCGAGCCCGACATCGCCTCGCCCGATGAAGCCTACGAATACCTGACACGGCTGAAGGAAATCATCCTCTACACCGGCGTCAGCGACTGCAACATGGAGGAAGGCTCGCTGCGCTGCGACGCCAACGTCAGCGTGCGCCCCCGCGGGCAGAAGGAATTCGGCACCAAGGCCGAGATCAAGAACGTGAATTCGTTCCGCTTCATCCGCGAAGCGCTGGAATACGAAATCGGACGCCAGATTGACGTCATCGAATCGGGCGGCAAAATCACGCAGGAGACGCGGCTCTACAACGCGAACGAAGGCAAAACATACAGCATGCGCTCAAAAGAGCAGGCGCACGATTACCGCTACTTCTCCGAACCCGACCTGCTTCCGCTGGTGGTCGACGAAAAATGGAAGGCCGAGATCACCAAGGCTCTGCCCGAGCTGCCCGAAGCGCGCCGCGCCCGCATGGTGAAGGATTACGGCATCACCGAATACGACGCGCAGGTGCTGACGTTTTCGAAGTCGCTGGCGGATCAGTTCGAAGAGGCAGCGAAGGCGGCAAAGAATCCCAAGCGCGTCGCTAACCTGGTGCAGAGCGAGTTGATGGGTCGCCTCAAGGCCAAGGGGATCGGGATCGAGCACTCTCCGATTTCGATGAAGGGAGTGGCCGCCTCCGCCGATCTGGTCGAGGCATGTACAATCTCCGGCAAGATGCTCAAGGATCTGTACGACCTGTGCTTCGAGCGCGGCAAAGATTTCCCCGTGGTCTATGAGGCAGCAGGCCGCCCGCAACAGTCGACCGATACGTCGGCGCTGGAAAAGATGATCGACGAAGTCCTGGCCGCCAACCCCAAACAACTGGAGCAGTACCGCGCCGGAAAAACGACCATGCTCGGCTTCTTCGTCGGCCAGGTCATGAAGGCCTCCAAAGGCCAAGCCAGCCCCCAGCTGGTGAATGAGCTACTGGCCAAGAAGCTGGCATGATTGTGGTTCATGGTTTTGATGTTGATTTTGGTGTTGACTGTGTGGGACCGGGTCTTTGACCCGGTCGTTCGGCCCGAAGGGCCGAGGGCACTATGCCGCCGAAGTACGAATATCGCCGTCGTCTGCCTCACTACCAAAAAGACGATCACCCGCTCTTCGTCACCTTCACCACCGATCATCGCTGGCAACTCCCGCCCATAGCCCGAGACATCGTTCTCGACTGCTGCCTAAAACAAAATGGAATCAGGTTCGACCTGCACGCGGCAGTCGTCATGCCCGATCACGTCCACCTGATTTATTCCCCACTCCGCGGCGAAGACGGCTGGAGCTACACCCTGCCCGAGATCATGAAGTCCATCAAAGGCCGATCGGCGCGCCAGATCAACGTTGCTCTAAGGCGTAGCGGCCCGGTCTGGCAGGAAGAATTCTTCGATCATGTGCTTCGATCGAATGACAGCTTGGTGGATCGGGTGGAGTACGTTTGCCAGAATCCTGTGCGGGCGGGCTTGGTGAGAACGGAGGCTGAATATTCTTGGGGCTGGAAAGGCCGAGTCCCCGTCCTCTGAGGTGTGGCCAGGAAATCCAGCGGCCTTTCAGGCCGCCCGACCGGGTCAAAGACCCGGTCCCACACATCCCTTCCCCAACAGTTACCAAGACCCTCCCCTTTGGTCATCTAATCCTCCCCTCGGCTTCCCGGTACCATGACACTGGGCCCGCCTGGCTTGGGCTGACCGCGCGAGAATTGTCATGAAATTCAAGCTCGACCGCATCATCAGCATTGCGACGTTGCTGGCGTCGTTGGTGGCCATTATCCTGGTCCTGAAGAAACCTGTGCCGGTGGCGCATACGCAGGCTCCCGCGGCCATCGCGGAACACGCCCAGTCGTTTGACCAGAAAATGGCCGAGTTCGAACAGGCCACGCAGCAGTCCACGTCGAGCGGACCCTCCGAGACCGCAAAACCCGACGCCGGACAGGCCGCATCGCCGAGCCCCAAGGCCGAGGTACACATTAATTCCGACGAGATCAGCGCCGTGCTCGCGCAAACATTGGGCAACGCAGCCGGAGCGTCCGGCCTTTCTGCAGACTCCAATGTCGGCAGCGGCGCGCCTACCATTAAAGACCAGCAGGTCAGCTTCGACGGCGACCTCGTACACGGCCAGTTCCTCACGGAGATTGCCGGCAAAGACGTCTGGGTGACGATCTCCGGTCACATCGGCGAGAAAGATGGCTACGCCACGTTCGATCCCACGGAATTCAAGGTGGGCGACCTGAGTGTTCCCGTATCGCTCGTGAATCCGGCGCTGCAGAAGAAGCTGGCGGAACAGCGCGACCGGCTGAAGCTGCCGGATAATGTGGGCGCGATGAAAGTACAGAACAGCGAACTGGTGATGCAGCAGAAATAGTTCGGTTGTGTGAAACCTGATGTGTGGGACCGGGTCTCAGACCCGGTCAGGCCGCGCCAGCGGCCTTGCGGCCGCTGACCGGGTCAGAGACCCGGTCCCACACGATTCTCAGCGGCCACCTTGCTATACCAGTGGCCTGAATCCTTGATCGTTCTTTTCTGCGTTTTGAAATCCACATAGGCCAGCCCGAAGCGCTGGCTGAAGCCCTCCGCCCACTCGAAATTATCCAATAGACTCCAGGCGTGATATCCGCGAACATCGGCGCCCTCGGCAATGGATCGCCCCAGCGCCGCCAAATACTCGCGGTGATAGGCAACCCGGCGGCTGTCGTGAATCGCCCCGCTGGCGTCGGGGCCGTCGTTATACGAGCATCCGCTCTCGGTAATCTCGATCACGGGCCGGTTGTACTCGCGCGTGATGCGCAGGACTATGTCATACAGCGCTTTCGGCCAGACTTCCCAGCCGAAGTCGGTCTTCGGCCCTTGCTGTCCGCCGTCCATCTTCACGGGAAACAGCCACTCCTGCGCATGCGCGGCTCGCTCCAGCGCGCCCGGCGCCGAGGCGATGATCCGGTAGTAAAGGTTGATGCCGATGAAATCCAGCGGCGCCCGGGTTTTCTCCATGTCGCCGGCCTTGATCCGCATGACGGTCTCCGGCAGAAACGTAAGCGCCTCGGGATAACGCCCGCGCAGCGCCGGCTCCAGAAACCAAATGTTGGTGATGGCGTGCGCGCGCTCCGCCGCCAGTTTGTCTTCCTCGGAATCGGTCGCAGGCTCGCACGCCGACATGCTGAACGCCGTCCCAACCCGCGCTGACGGACGAACCGCCTTAAGCGCGCGGAACCCCGCAGCCTGCGCCAGGTTGACCACGTGCGTGGCCCGCAGAAAATCGAGCAGACTCTTGCGCCCGGGAGCGTGCGTGCCTTCAAGGTGACCCAGATCCACAAACGCATCGGGCTCGTTAAAAATCATCCAGTCAGTAACGCGGTCACCCAGCGCCTGCGCAACCAGTTGCACATATTCGGCAAAACGCGCCGCGGTATCGCGATTGGTCCATCCCCCGGCATCTTCGAGAGCCTGCGGCAGATCCCAGTGATAGAGCGTGACCAACGGCCGGATGTGCGCCTCGAGCAACGCATCCACCAGGCGGCTGTAATAATCGACGCCTTTGGCATTCGCCGCGCCCGACCCGGAGGGTTGAATGCGTGGCCAGGAGATCGAAAACCGGTAGCTGTTCAGATTCATCGCCCGCATCAGCGCGATGTCTTCGCGCCACCGATGATAGGAATCGCAGGCAACGTCGCCGGTATCGCCATTCTTGATTTTGTCCGAAGTGTGCGCGAAGCGGTCCCAGATCGACTCGCCCTTCCCGTCTTCATTCCAGGCGCCTTCGATCTGGTAGGCGGCGGTGGCCGTGCCCCAGAAGAATCCCTTCGGAAACACCACCCCTGAGGATGAACTGAATTGCACTGGAGCGCTGGCCGGGGTCGCGGTGCGCGCCTTGGGGGATCCGCTGCACCCCGACAAAACAGCGGGCAGCCCCGCAGCGGCGCTGGCCCCGAGAATCGATTGAACAAACTTACGGCGTGTCAGACGCAACGAGACGGGATCTCCTTCGAAGATTGTGACGGCCCCGGGCCATCAATTGTGTTTGATGAACTTCCCGTTTTTCTGCCCGGTCAGCGAGTTGTAAAGCGTTTCCAGAAACGCATCCTCGTTGATGAAGTCTCCGGAATATTTCTTCCACGGATCGAGAAGCTTCGCCTGCTTCATCTGATCAAGCGACTTACCGTCTTTGAGCGCCTTGGCCACCGCATCGCGCGTGGCCTTCAGCATCGTCAGATAAGCCCTCACGTCGTCCAGGCTCGACACCGGACCGTGCCCCGGGATGATCTTCACATCCGGCGGCAGTTGCGCAATCACCTTCTCGACGGCGTCAATCATCCCGTTGATGCTGCCTCCGCTGTCGACATCAATGAACGGAAAGCCGTAAGTAACGAAGTCGTCGCCCATATGTACGACATTTGACTTCGGAAAAAAGATGATCGAGTCGCCGTCCGTGTGGCCGGCGGGAAAGAAGAGAGCGCGGATATCTTCGCCGTTCAGGTGCACGGTCACATCGTGATCAAAAGTGATGATGGGTAGCGCCTCCTTGGCGGCGGGCTTGACGTCCATGTGAACCGAACTGCCATTGCCGGCGGGGCCTCCCGTCTCCAGGCGCTTGCGCACATTGTCCTGCGCGATGATGGGCGCTTGCTTCTGGAAGTAAGCGTTCCCGCCGGTGTGATCGCCGTGATAATGCGTGTTGATGATGAACCGCACCGGCTTGTCGGTGATGCCTTTCAGCGCGGCCTGGATCTTTTCCGCCAGTGGGGCGTATTGATCGTCAATGATCACGATGCCATCTTCCCCGACGGAGGCGCCGATATTTCCTCCTGCGCCTTCGAGCATGTAGACGCTTCCGGCCACTTTCGTGACCTTCATCTGCACCTTGCTGAAATCCTCGTCCTGTGACACAGCGAGGCCGAGAGTAAAAAGCAAACCAGCAGCAAGAACCCACGCGTTGCGCATCATCGTTGTTCCTCTTTCCCGGCAGACATTCTAACGAAAAAGGCGCGAGTGAGACGTTTTACTTCTGTATCCCGTTTCTCCGGATGGCGAGGCAAGAATCAATCAGGTGGGGAAAGCGAATATCGGAATCCTTCTCACGCGCAGCAGATCATCCTCGACGGCTGGACTCACAAGTTCTACGAAGGCCTGCCTTCCTTCCAGCCTATTCCGGATGCAGACTGTCATACATCTTCCACAGCTTGTCGGCGGTGGCGCGATAAATCACCCAGCCGTTGCCGCCATCCGACACCTCGCGGAAAAGCAACTCGCCGCGGCCATCGCCGTCAGCGTCCACCGCGTCAATCAATTCGAGACGCGGCGTCATGTCGAGATGGTACTTGTCGGTTACCCCGACATGGACCTTATGCAGGTTGTTGTAGATGTCCGGATAGGCCACCAGCAGGATCGAATACTGCAGTTCGGAATCGACCGCCGAATGGGGAACGCCCGCGGGAGGCGGCGGCAGGTGCGCTTCGGCACTCAACACCAAAACCGGCTGGTTCGTGGTCCACAAGTCATACGCGGTCATCTGCACGTTTTCGAGAATGGGGTCCTTTGCTTTCGCGGTAGCAGTACGCCGCGCACTCTGCGGACCCACCGGCTTCGGCGTGATCTTTGCCCTGGCCCGCGCATCCACATAAGCGCGAACCTGTTCCTTGGCCAGCGTCGTCATCTGCTGACGGCGTTCTCCCTCTTCGTCCTTCAGCCACTCAAACGCGAACGATCGGGGATAAGGCCCCGTCGCATCAGAAATTGCGGGAATCATTTGGACCGGCCCCTTGTCGGCCGCCGCCTCAGGAATCTTCCCGGCATTCGCCGGGGACGCAGCGGACGCTATGGCCCCCGGCTTGCTGTAGCCTGGCACTTCATCCTCAGGCAACGGCTCGACGGGCTTCCCGCGCCGCAGTGTCGGACGGTTGGCTGCGTCGGCTCCGCTGTCCGATGCGGGCACTTTCGCGCGATCGTCCGGCTTAGCGTCGCCTGGCTTCGAGTCGCCCGGCGTTTTAGGCGCCGTTGAGCCTGACCCAGGTTGACTTTGGCCCGGCTGCGTCGAACCTGCTGACGGAGGCGAAGAGGGTGCCGAAGCGCCTTTGCTCAAGCGCGGCGGTTCGTCCCCTGACGCAGACGGCTCGGTCGATTGGGGTGCAGTAGAAGGTGGCGCGGTGGTAGAAGCCGGCGCACTCGCAGGCGGCGCTTCCTTCGTGGGATTCCGGGTCAGCCGGGGAGGCTCGTCGCTGGTGTCGATTCCCACCGGTGCCGTCTCCGCTTTAAGCGCTGCGTTCTTCGTTTCAGACCCGGCGGGAAGCCACTT
>JADGNP010000662.1 GCA_017883425.1 Candidatus Sulfotelmatobacter sp.
GCTCAACGACCTGCTGCGCCAGCGAGTGAAGCGTGTCTACACCATCGGCGCCGCAGCCGCGAAGATCGAGTCCCAGATTAAGGCCGAAGTTGTGCACGCGGACACGCTCGAAAACGCCATCCGCAAGGCCAACGCTGTGGCGAAGCCGGGCGACGTGATCCTGCTGGCTCCAGCCTGCGCCAGCTTCGATCAGTTCAAAAGCTACGAGCACCGCGGGAAAGTGTTCAAGGAGATCGTGCGCGGATTGAGCTGAAGTGCTTTTCACCACGGAGACACAGAGGCACGGAGAAAAGCGCGACATTTACAGATCGTCCCTTTCTTCTCCGTGTCTCCGTGCCTCCGTGGTGGATAGTCCCGACCGGAACCAAAACAATCAACAATCAAAAATCAACAATCAGCAATCCCCCACCCGCCGCCGTGGTGAAATGAAGTCCCATGGCGAAGCGGGTGAGTGTCGATCGCTGGCTGTTTACCGTCACCATGCTGCTGGTGTTTGTAGGGCTGGTGATGGTGTTCTCGGCGTCGGCGGTAATGGCCCGGGAGCGCTTCGGTTCGCCCTACGCGTTCCTGTCGAAGCAGTTGATGTGTGCCGCGGCCGGGCTCGCCGCCATGGTCGTCACCATGCGCGTGGACTACCGCCGCTACAGGCATCCCGGGCTGGTGTTTTCTCTGATGGGATTTACGACCCTGTTGCTGATCTCGGTCTTCTTTCTCGACCGTTCGCACAACACGCATCGCTGGATTCATGCCGGAGGGTTCTCGTTCCAGCCTGCGGAGTTGGCCAAGCCCGTCCTGATTCTGTTCCTCGCCTATTTCCTGGAGAGCCGCGCCAAGACCATCGATGACGTGCGCAACACGCTGCTGCCCGCGGCCACGCCGGTGGTGGTGTGTCTGGGGCTGATTGTGCTGCAACCAGATCTGGGCACGGCCATTGCCTGTGGCGGAATCGCAGCCTGCATTTTGTACGTGGCCGGCATGCGGATGCGCTATTTCGCCTATGCCTTTGGAGCGTCGCTGCTGCCGTTGTACCTGCTGATTTTTCACGTGAGTTGGCGGCGCGACCGCATTCTGGCCTTCATGAACCCCTATGCGGACCGTCAGGGGACCGGCTTCCACATCATTCAGTCGCTGATTGCGGTAGGCACCGGCGGCGTCACCGGTACCGGCTTGATGGAAGGCAAGCAAAAGCTGTTCTACCTGCCGGAGCCCCACACCGACTTTATTTTCGCCGTGACGGCGGAGGAATTGGGCCTGGTCGGCGCCATCTTCGTGGTCGCGTTGTTCGCCATCTTCCTCTGGCGCGGGATGCGCGCCTCCTGGCGGACTGAGGACGTGTTCGGCCGCTACCTTGCTGTTGGAATCACCAGCATGGTGGTGCTGCAGGCGTTCATCAATATCAGCGTGGTGCTGGGCATGCTGCCGACCAAGGGCATTCCGCTGCCGCTCGTGTCTTACGGGGGATCGTCCCTGTTCGTGACGCTGGCGTGCGTCGGCGTGCTGCTGAACATTACCAAGCAGGCGGATTGAAGAAAGTTGCCACGGATTTGCACGGATCTTCACGGATGGTTTCGCAGGTCCTTAGGTTTATCCGTGTAGATCCTTGTAGATCCGTGGCTAGTCTCAGGTCTGGTTTATAGTCACTGCATGCGGGCAATCCTGGCGGGCGGCGGGACGGGTGGGCACGTAATCCCGGCGCTGGCCATCGCCAATCAGCTCAAGAAGAGTTACGACGCCGAGGTGCTGTTCATCGGGACAGCGCGTGGCATCGAGAATCGTCTCGTCCCGGCGGCCGGATTTCCGCTGCAACTGGTGCGCGTCGGCGCGCTGAAAAATGTCAGCCTGACGACCCGCCTGAAGACGGCCTTCGATTTGCCGCGCGCGGTCTGGGACGCGGGCCGTATGCTGAACCAGTTCGCGCCCGACGTGGTGATCGGCGTGGGCGGATACGCCTCGGGCCCGGCAATGCTGGCGGCGGTGGTTAAGCACATTCCCACGCTGGCGTTCGAGCCGAACGTGGTGCCGGGGTTCGCCAATCGAATGGTCGCGCGGTTTGTAACCGGCGCGGCGGTGCACTTTGAGGAAACGGCAGAATATTTTCGCCATGCCGAAGTCACCGGTGTGCCGGTGCGGCAGGCGTTTTTCGAGATTGCCCCCAAGCTCGGAGGTACTCCGACGTTGCTCGTATTCGGCGGTAGCCAGGGCGCGCACGCCATCAATGAGGCCATGATTCGCTGCTTGCCGGTTTTGCAGCGCGAGGCTCCGGGCATTCACATCCTTCACCAGACGGGCGAGCGTGACTATAATGACGCGCTGGCGGCCTATCGTGGTCTGGGCGAGTCGGCGCAGGTGTTCAAGTTCATCGAAGATATGCCGGCGGCCTTCGCGCGCGCCGATCTGGTAGTGTGCCGCTCGGGCGCGAGTACGGTCGCGGAAATTGCGGCAGCGGGAAAACCAGCGGTCTTTGTTCCGTTCCCGCGCGCGGCCGACGATCATCAACGTATCAATGCCGAAGCCCTGGCGCGCCACGGAGCCGCGGTGGTGGTCGAGGAGTCGAGGCTGGAAGGCGTCTGGCTGGCCGAGACGATCGCCGCGCTCCTCCAGGATCCGCATCGCCTCGAGCAGATGAGCCACGCCGCGCGGGAGTTGGCTCATCCCAACGCCGCTCGCGACATTGCAGCGATGGCGGCGCGAGTAGCAGGAATCAAAGAAGATTAGCCACGGATTTGCACATATTTTCACGGATACTTCTTTATTCCTTGTCTTTCTAAGTTCTTGGTTTATCCGTGAGAATCCGTGCGAATCCGTGGCCGGGTGTTGACTTATGTTTGCC
>JADGNP010000173.1 GCA_017883425.1 Candidatus Sulfotelmatobacter sp.
GACCAGAAAATGATGTCGTTGAAGTGCGTGCTGGGAATCATGGAATGCATCGTGAACGAAGTCGCCGATCCATAGCGATGCCATGCCACGAAGCCCATCACGATGACGATGCATACCGGAATCCACATCGCGATCGCGCCAATGTTGTGCAGCCACTTGCCCACGTCGAGTCCGACGATATTCAGCAGCGTGGCCGCGCTCAGCGTGAGCAGCGAGAAAACTATGTAGAACGTTGCATTACCGGAAAGATGTTCCCAATTCGCCTGCCGCATGAACAGCACATTGCTGGCGGCGAAGTAGAGCACCGCAGGGAAGTAGGGCAGATTGCTGGTCCAGTAGGTCCACGCCGACATGAAGCCCGAGAAATCGCCGAACGCGCGCTTGCTCCACACGTAGAGCCCGCCTTCATTGGGATAGCGTGACGAGAGTTCCAGCACCGAAAGCGCCAGCGGGGTGTAGAAACACAGCCAGGCGCCAACCCAGATGACGATGGAACTCGGCCCCGCTGCCGCGGCCGTTGCGATCCAGCGCAGGCTGATGCCGGTGATCACATAAAACAGAACCAGGTCGCGGAATCCCATCACCTGCCGCGGACGATTGGGGTCTTCCGCCTCGGCGATGGAAACGCCGGGGGAGAGAAAACCGATGTTGTCCGCTGGCTTCGGATTGGATTCTGCCAATGGCGTGTCCCGGGGTCAGGTTAAGGCAAGTAAGAAGAAGAGGAATAACACTGCGAGGAGTATGGGGCAAGCTGAAAGTTTCTCAGGCAGGTCATCAAAGGTTGGGAACTGAAGAAGGGCCCCGATTCCGGTTGCTGCGCTTCCAGTACAGATAAAAAGGCACGCCGATCAGCACGATCGCCGTTCCCCAGAACGCCTCGGTGGGCCGTGTGATGATTGTGTTCAGCGTCCACGCCGTGCCGATCAGCACATAAATCGCTGGCAGCCACGGATATCCCGTGCAACGATAAGGCCGCGGAATCTCCGGTCGCTTCCAGCGCAACAGGAACATTCCGATTACCGTCAGCGTGTACGACAGCACCATGCCATAGATCACGTAGGTATAGAGCTGGTCGTAGCGCCCGCTGAGCGTGAGGGCCGCGGCCCACACGCCCTGCCCAATCAGGCTGAACGCCGGCGTCCGCCACTTGGGATGGATCACCGCCATCCGCTTGAAGAAAACTCCATCCTGCGCCATGGCGAGATAAACGCGCGCGCCCGAGAGCGTGCACGTTGCCGCCGCGCTGAAACAGGAAACCGCGATCATGAGCGACAACCACACCGCGGCACCGGGAGAGAACAACGCCGCCGCCGCAGCGTGCGCAATGGTTTCGTGGGCGGCGATCTCCTTCAGCGGCAGCGCGTACATGTAGGTGAGATTCATCGCGACATAAATCACGCCCACCGCGAGTACGCCCAGCACCATGGCCAGCGGAACATTGCGTCGTGGTTCCTTTACTTCACCCGCGACCCAGGTGATGTACACCCACCCGTCGTAAGCCCAGAACACCGCGATCAGTCCCACTCCCAGCGCAGAGATCAACTGCGCAGGCCCGAGCCCCATCGTCAGCCCCACACCGTGCGGGTGGAAGTTGGACCAGTTGCCTTTGCCGATGGCGAATCCCAAAACCACGAATGCCGCCATGGCCGTGAACTTCGTCCAGGTGGAAACGTTCTGCAGCAGCGTGCCCCAGCGCAATCCCACGACGTTCACGTAAGTCAGGGCAGCAATCAGCACCAACCCCAGCAAATGAGCCCGGGTTAGAACGATCCCGGCGAATGCGACCACCACGTGATCCTGCGACACAACCGGAAAGACCTGTCCGACATAGGCCGCCGATGCTACCGAAAGGGCGGCGATAGTCCCGCCATTGGCCACGCTGAACAGCATCCAGCCATAAAGAAAAGCGATCAGATCGCCGTAAGCCTCGCGCAGATAGATATACTGCCCGCCAGAATCGGGGAACATCGAACCCAACTCGGCAAAGGCGAAGCAGGCGCAAAGCGAGATCAGCGCCCCCAACACCCACACCAGCAGAAACAGCACGGGTTGCGGCAACGGCCCGGCGATGTCTTTCGCGGTCAGAAAAATCGACGACCCGATGATGCCGCTGACCAGCAGCAATACCGAGTCGAGCAGCCCGAGCCCGCGAACCAGCGTGGGTTTAGCGTCGGAGGGCTGTGGGCCAGACATTGGAATCTCGGCGGCCGGCGGGACGGGGATGGGTTCCATTATCCGATTCCGAGTTCGTCGGACGATTCCAGGGCCGTGCCGCAACGGCGACAGATCACCGAAGAGCAGTCGCCGCAGGTCAGCGGATCCGTAACCTCTTCCGCACAATTCGGGCAGTAGAGTGATCCGGGTTCGGAGTCTGGCTGTGGATTCGGAGGACGTGTCGCCATGAGGAAGAAAACTGTAACACAGAAGCTGTGTGGGTTCTCACTCGTTGGGGATGCATCCACCCGATGGGTACCGTTTTGGCTAAGAAGAAGCGTGATCCGTCTCACAGACGAGGATTACCTCCGGGACTAGACTTTCGCCCGGAAAGGTGTTGCCAAGGAGGTTCGCCATGAACTGTATCGCTTTCGCGGAAGGTTCAGTCCTGAAAATCTCGACCGCCGCACCGCGCCGCGCGACGGATCCTGAAATTGCCATTTTGCAGCTATCCGACCAGGAATATGCCGCACTGCACAAAAATCCCAAAGATTTCGTGAACAACAACCATGTCTTTGAGCAGCCAGTGAGGGAAATGGTCATGCAGTCGCCGGCTCCGAACGCAATGCGCGTCACTGCCCCAGCAGCAGTAGATTCGGCCGCTACGGGTACTACCTGGCTGGTTCTGGTTCGGCACCGGCCGGATAGCAGTGCGGTGGGTGCTGCCGTCGCCGCCTAACGCCGTTTGACTAAGGCGATAGGCCCATGCCACTCAACAAGCTCTGAAACCGGGCATCCGACCGTAATGGGTCGACCGCCGGATCGACCTTGATCCAGGCCAGGTAGAGGTCGCGCTCACCGCGGGCCTTCTCGAGGTACTGGAAAGCCATATCCTTGTCGCCCAGGGCCGAGAAGAGCATCACAAAGAAATAAGGGGGAACGTAAGTTCGACGTGACTGCTCAAGGAGTTGACTGAGCCGTTTCCGGGCTTCGGCCTTGTTTCCTGCCGCTGCGTAGGTACATCCCAGCAAGGCAGTTCGCACGGTCTCGCCGCCAGAGAGGGTCCACGCCTTTTGACTCTCATCGAGCGCCTGCTTGTACTCGGCTTTGCCGAGATAGCTATAACTGAAACAGGCGTGGGAACTGTCGCTGTTTGGCGCCAACTCGAGCGCGCGCTGGCATTGCTCAGCCGCCAGGTCGTAACGGCGAGCGCAGTAGAGTGTCCATCCCGCAGTCGTGCTGTTGTAGGCCGACAATGGGTCCAGCCTTTGCGCTGCCCGGATGTGGGTTAGCGCCTGCTCGAAGCTCCCCATCGCTGACAGGTAGACGGAATACATGCGGTGAGCTTCCGCGTCATTGGGATTCAGGTCGAGCGCGCGTTGAAATTCCCGATCCGCACCCTGCCAGTCCCAATCGCCATAGAACAGGATCGAAGCCAGTGCCGTGTGAGCGTGGGCCAGTGTTTCATCCAGGGCAATGGCTTTCAGCGCGTACACCTTTGCCGTGGGCATGGTTTCGTGCGTCGGCATGTCCACGCTGCTCCAGTAAGAATCCGCCAGCCCCGCATATCCGGGGGCATAGTCAGGCGCCAACCGAATTGCCTCCTCGAAGTAATGGCGCGCTTTCGTGCGTTGTTCCGACGTCCCCGTGTTCAGGTAGTTGGCCTTAAGGTAGGCTTCCTGGGCGGCGGGTTCCACGGAGCGTGCCGCGGACAGCCGGGCTCGCTCTTCCGCTGTTAGATTCACCTTGATCTCGCCGACTATGGCCAAAGCGAGTTCGTGCTGCAGAGTGAGCAGATCGCGAAACTCGGTTTCATAGCTGTGCGACCAGAGTTGTCGGTCATCGGCGGCGTTGACCAGGCGAACCGTTACTTGAACCTTTCTGTCGGAGCGCAACACCGAGCCCTCGATCACCGCATCTACGTTCAACTGGCGCGCGATTTGACCCAAGGGCTCGCGTCCGGTTTTGTAGCGCATGACCGATGTACGGGAAATGATGCGTTGCAGGGTATGCATCTGGCCCAGGTCCGTGATGAGGAAATCCGTCATCCCGTCCGCCAGGTACTCCTGCTGTGGGTCCCCGGAGAGATTCGCGAAAGGCAAAACCGCCAGCGACTCGATTTGCGGCGTTCCGCGGTTCAGCAGCGAGTCCAGCCAACTCCTCCCAGACCGCCCAAACGCAACCAGCAGCAACACCGCCCCCAGGCATGCTGCGAGCGCATACAAGCCGTACCTTCCGGCGCCCCTCAGCGTAGAGACATCGGAGACAGCAGCTGACGCATTCGCCAACTCCTGCAGATCCCGCGCCAGGTCCTTGGCCGACTGATATCGCTTCGCCGGATCCTTCTCCAGGCACCTCAGGATGACCGCCTCGAGCCGCGGGGAGATTCCCGGTCTGACGCTGCCCGGGGAAGCGGGCGCCTTGTGCAGGATGTCATCCACCAAGGCCGTGAATAGCCGCTGCTCAAACGGCGCGTGACCGGTGCATAGTTCGTACAGCACCGCTCCGGCGGAATAGATGTCGGTACGTTCATCCACCACTTGCCCCAGCAGTTGCTCGGCTGCCATATAGGGCAGGGTTCCGGAGCAATCGGCCGGGCCGTCGCAACTCACCGTTGTTGCCACGGGACTGAAGCTGAGCGTGGACCGGGCCAGCCCGAAATCGAGGATCTTCAAGCGATCATCCTTGGTCAACCGCAGGTTTCCCGGTTTCAGATCCCGGTGGATGACTCCTTCGTCGTGGGCTGCCGCCAAGCCCTCCGCCAGCTGCACGCCAATGCGGACAACCTCTTTTTCTGGCAGCACGCCCTCCCGCACCTTCTCGTCGAGGGCCAGGCCGGGAACGTACTCCATCACCAGAAAGTCCAAGTCGCCCTGCGTGTCGAAATCAAGGACGGTGACAATGTTCGGGTGATTCAACTTGGAAAGGGCGTGAGCTTCTTTGCGGAAGAGGTGACGGCTGCGATCGTCGGTTTCGGGAGGTAAGACTTTCAGCGCAACGTCGTGCCCCAGGTGCTCGTCGTGCGCAAGAAAGACTTCTCCCATGCCGCCCTCGCCGATCTTCTCGACGACGCGGTAATGGCCCAGTTGACAGTCGATCAGCGAGCTGTGGCTGAGTGCCTCGCTCGTCACGGGGGAGGCTCCTTCCCCCTACACGTAGAATCGTAGGTCTGCCGGGCGGTGGAGTCAATGGTGAACTCTCATTCGGCGGTGTGCTGAACTGTTGTGCGCGTCGCCAGCGGCCGCCAATCCTTGAGCACTTCGTGGTAAAAAGAGAAGGAGCTTCTGCGTCACCGCTGGAATTCAGCCGAGGACAACATGCCCGACAAACCCCAGACTCCCGACGAAAAGCTGCAACACGAATTCAATCGCTGGGCCGCTGCGGGGGAGGGCGAGAAGATGGAGCGCCATCATCTCGACATCACCGAGAAGACGATTCGCCTCATGAATCTACGTCCCGGCGAGCGCGTGCTCGATCTCGGCTGCGGTTCGGGATGGGCCACGCGCCTGCTGGCACGCCTGGTTGGCGAAGGCCCCGAGGGATTCGGGCAAGTCATCGGCCTCGACGTTTCTGACGAGATGGTGCGCCAGGCCCGCGAAGCCTCGAAAGACTTCGAGAATATCTTGTATGTCTGGGGATCGGCGCAGCAGATTCCCTGGGAAGAAAACTTCTTCGACAAAGTGTTGTCGGTGGAATCGTTCTACTACTATCCCGACCAGGACCGCGCGCTGATGGAGCTATTCCGCGTGATGGCCCCGCGCGGCAGGCTGTTTATCTTGATTAACCTCTACAAAGATAACCAATATTCGCTGCAGTGGGTCGACAAGCTAAAGGTCCCGGTACACGTGCGCTCCGCAGCCGAATATATCGAGCTCTTCAAGAAGCACGCGTTTGAGGACGTGCAGGCGGTCCGCATCCCCGACGACACGCCTACTCCGGATGACTACAAAACCAAGTCTTTTGACAGTCTCGACGACCTGCGAGCCTTCAAGCGGGAAGGCGCTTTGCTGCTCATGGCATCGAAGCCCGACCTGCGCACTCCGCTTCCGGGATACACGATCTACTGATCTTCGTATGATGGATCGCCGGTGCGATGGTTAAATGCTGTCATCATCGTCGTCGTCTTTGTCGCGATGGCTCAGATCCTTCACTGGGCTCAGCGCGCGACCATCCTGCGCATGACGAATCTCAATTCTGCCATTCACGTTTTCCAGCTTAATGTGGGTCCCGCCGGTGCCGAGTTCTCCGCGCAGGTCGTGGCCGACGAACTGGTGATGATTTACATGCAGGCCAAAGTCGTTGTTAATTCCGCCCGAGACTGTGCTGGCTTCGAGCTCGGCCTTCGAGTCTGAAGGGATGGTGAGTTCCACCGAGCCGTTGACCGAACTTAACTCCACCGAGCGCCCGGCAAGCTGGTCAAAACGCGCGTCCAGGCGTCCATTGATCGTCGACAAGCGGGCGCGCCCGGCTAGATTGTGCGCTTCCAGCCGTCCGTTTATGCACGAGGCATTCACTTCTCCGCTGACGCCGGTCACGTCAAGTGAGCCATTGATCAGCTTGACTTCATCCAGCCGGGCCGTGCGCGGCACCGTCAGGGTGTACTCAACGCTGGCAGGGTTATTGTGCGAGCCCCAATTCCAGCTTTGGTTGTGCTCAGGGTACCTCGTTCGAATCGACAGCGAGTCGTTCCTGGAGTCAATCTCGATCTTTGCCTCATCCAGCCGCTCTTTTGTGTCGGCGTACTTCACCGCATCCACCTTCACTTCGTTCCGGTCCCAACTGGAGATGTGCACGGCACCGTTGATGTTGTCGAGTTCTACGCGGCCATCGGCCGTGAGGGCATAGGTCTGATGGAACTCCTCGGTCAGCGCGCCGCGATGGTCGGAGGCATGCGCTCCCAGGGCAAGGATGAGCAGGGCACAGACGGTTCCCAGGACAGCTCCCAACCAGGTGGCGGATTGGCGATGGCGGTTCATGATTCCCTCCGTTTCAATGCGTTAGACGTGACCGCTCGTAATTCGTGAGAAGTCATCCTGAAAAACGCTCATTCCCACACCAGGGGATACGAAAGTTACCTCCGTGATGTTCCCCTCCCTGTGCCGCTGAAAGACAATCTCATCAAGAGCTTAACTGGGGTTCCTTTTGTCGTATATCTGTAGAAAAACAGCGTCCTGGCGCCGGCAGGGAATTGTCCTGTCTGGCCTCGGGCTGTTTCTTCTGCTCTTGTCTCCGACTGGGATCGCCGCCCAGAACTCGGATACCGAAAAGCCAGTCCCCATCCTCACCGGGAGTGCCGGCGCTTTCAGCTTTGTCACGGCGGGGCAGAACGTCATCGACACGCAAATCAACCCTGTTCTCCTCGTGCCTTTGGGGGACCGTTGGCTGATCGAGTCGCGCGCAGAATTCGAAGGCCAGTTTCAGCGTCCTCCCGGCGGCGGACCTTATGGCGGCCCCGTCGAGAAGCACCTCGACTATGCCCAGATCGACTACATTGCCAGCCCTTACCTCACCATCACCGCGGGCCGATTCCTTACGCCTTTCGGAATCTTCAACGAGCGTCTCTATCCCGTGTGGATTCGGGCCCTGCAACCGGATCCTCTGATTCTCCCCATCAACACTGCTCCCAGCGATGGCGCGATGTTGCGCGGCGGTTTTCCGGTTAACGCCAAAGCCAACATGAACTACTCGGTCTACGTTTCCGTCACCAGCATTGGCATCGGCAGCGTGGATTCCGAGCGCCACGTCGGCGGACGCATGGGCTTCTTCTTTCCCGGTCCGCGGCTCGAAGTCGGCGGCTCCTGGCAGAGGACCCTGCAGGGCGACCGCAAGAACGCATTCGGCTTCCACATGGGCTGGCAGCCGGCAAAGGCTCCGTTGAACCTGCGCTCCGAATTCGCCCACTCGTTTGCAGGCAGCGGATACTGGATCGAGGGCGCGTACCGGCTCAGCCAGGCGCACTTCTGGCAGAAGGCCATGCGTCGCACCGAGGTCGTGGCCCGCGCCCAGCAGTTTTACCCGGGCGAGATCAGCCCTGATGGCGCCGCGGCTCTTGACCTGCCCGGCGCGAACACGCGCGAGGCTGATTTCGGGGTCAACTATTTCCTGCGCGACGGGCTGAAAGGCATTGCCAGCTACGGCCGCCTATTCAGTTCGGCCGGGAATGCCAACCAGTGGAGCTTTGGCATCGCTTACCGGTTTCTCGTACCCCTTGGCCGTGTGGGGCCACAACCATGAAAACGGATCTCCACACGAAGACTTCGCTGACGGTGCTTCTGTGCGCTCTGGCGCTGGCGTCTTCTGTGTTCGCCGGACCGCCTGCGAGCAGGAAAGATGCTTCTGCAGGCGCGCCAGTAGTGCACATAACCGATACCGACAGCATGCGAGTCGCGGGTGAGCAGCGCTTTCGCGCCAACTGCGGCCGCTGTCACGCCGCTCCGCAAAAATTTCCGCCGCGCATGATGGCGACCGTTCTGCGCCACATGCGGGTTCGGGCCACCATCACCGACGAAGACAGGCGCCTGATCCTGTTCTACATGACCCAGTAACCGCGAAGATGACCTCATCCAACCGATGACAACACGATCGAGAATTCGTCGTATCTTTGTGGGGATTGCGGCCGTGAGCGCTTTGCTGGCCGCGTTGCCTCGCGCTAGCGCGCAAGCTCGCGTCATCGAGGTGACCGCCGACAGCGACAGCCGCTATAAGATCGCCGGACAGCGTACTCCGGAGATCACCGTCAAGGCGGGTGAGCAAGTGCTTCTGCGAGTGACGGCTCACAAGGCCAAGTCGTGGAATCGCGATGGTTCAATTCATGGCTTCACCCTGCTGCGAGCCAAGGACCGAACCAAGGTCGACGGGTGGAACCTGCTCTTCAAGCCCGGGAAGCAGGAATTCCTCCTCACCGTTCCCAACGAACCGGGCGCGTACGAAGTGGTCTGCACGGTGATTTGCAGCGAAGATCATGAAGGCATGCACATGAAGTTTACGGTGCTGCCGTGAAGCAACGAGAGCAGGAGTCTCTATGAACTCAACCAGATTTCGAGCCATGGTTTTTCGAACCATCATTTGTTGTGCCGCCGGGGTGATGGCGCTGGCCAGCGCCGCCCATGGGCAGAACTCTCGCGTCTTTCGCGGGGAAGTTTCCGACAGCCAGTGCGCCTTGAACGTCCACTCGCTTACGCGGTCTCACCAGGAAATGCTCAAGTCGAAGTCGATGGGCGGCACGTCGAATACGTGCTCGGTCTATTGCATCGAGCACCTCGGCGGCTATCTCGTCCTGTCGGTAGGGAATGACGTTTACCGCCTCGACCGGTCCGATCTGGTGCATGGTTTCGAAGGGCGGAGAGTGGTGATCACCGGCGCTCTCGACACCAAGCTCAAGCAGATTCATGTTCTGAAGATTGATCTGGACAATAAGTAGTTTTCTTTCGTGCCTCGGTCAGCAGAAAAACTCCCAGGATCGCCATCTCGGGTTC
>JADGNP010000663.1 GCA_017883425.1 Candidatus Sulfotelmatobacter sp.
AATTGGATCTGGTCCAGTTCCCCTCGGGCATCGCCGGCACAGACGAGCGCAGGTCCGCCTATTATGCCGCATGCGGCATAATGCAGAGGATTTTAAGCAGGGTGCCATATTCGAGAAGGCCGGCAACTCGGCACACCGTCGAGGGCACCCTGCTTAAAATTCCGTTGTGCTAACCCGCACGAGGAGGCCTCGAGGGTATGTGTTTTGAAAGGCGGCAAGCGTCGGTCTGTGGAGAGGATGGGCGGTGCTGGTCGTGGCACGTAGTGAATCGACGGCGCGGGAGTGGGTATTGTTGGTTTGGAAGTGGAGGGAATACCTCGCCGCGAGGGTATTGAGCGTTGCCGAACGATGAGAATTGAGGCTGGGACACACGAGTTGTGCGACCGTATGCCGCCGAGAGCGCCGGCCGAATCGGATGCGCAGGTGAGCTGCAGAGTTTAGGAGGTGTCACATCTTTGAATGGGGCCGCCGACCGGAAGGATGGCGATGCGCACCATCTTCCCGTTGCGGCACTGCGGACACTGCAATGGATCGTGCCCGGTCAGTTGTTGCCACCGTTCCCGGTAGTTGCGTTCCGGTGGCGGGATGGGCGCAGGCATCGCCAGCAGTTCCCGGCACCGGGCCAGATTCTCCGCGCGGTGGCGGTTACCGAGAAGGCCGTAGTTGCGGATGCGTTGAAAAGAATCGGGGAGGACATGCAGTAGGAAGCGCCTCAAGAACTCGTCGGCCGACACGGTCATCACCTTGTGCCGCTGCTCATGTTTGTAGTCCTTGTAGGCGAAGCGTACTTGCCCGTCCTTCAACTCTTCCAGTCGGTTGTTGGAGATGGCGACACGATGGGTATAGCGACCCAGATAATCGAGGACCCGCTCCGGACCACCGAACGGTGCCTTAGCGTAGACCACCCATTCACTGTCATGGAGCGGCGCCAAATACCGGGCGAAGTTTTTGAGATCCGACAGTTCCTGCAGTTCGCCGTAGAACTGCAGCTTGCCTGCTGCGTAGGTTTGCTCCAGATAGCGGAGGTAGAGCTTTCGGAAACGGCGCGACAGGACTTTCACGGGCAAGAAGAAGCCTGGACGGCAAGCCACCCAGCGGCTGCCGTCCAGGGAGATTCCGCCACCGGGCACGACACAATGCAGGTGGGGATGAAAATTGAGGGTTTGTCCCCACGAGTGCAGAATGCAGAAAAAGCCGATCTGCGCGCCCAGGTGTTGCGGATCCGCCGCAATCGACTGCAAGGTATCGGCGGTAGCCCGAAACAACAGATCGTACATCTGGCGTTTGTTTTGGAGGGCCAGCGCGGCCAGTTCCGCCGGCAGGGTAAACACGACATGGAAATACTCGCACTCCAAGAGTTCGGCCTGCCGCTTCTCCAACCACTTGGCCCTGGCTAGAGACTGGCACTTTGGGCAATGGCGATCGGCGCACGAGTTGTATGCGTTACGCTCGTGGCCGCATTGGTCGCACTGCTCGAGATGCCCGCCGAGCGCCGCGGTGCGGCAGCGTTCGATGGCACGCAGCACACGCTTCTGCCCCACGGACAGAGACTCGGCGTGTGCCCGGCGAAACTCGTCGCCATGGGCGCGCACAATGTCGGCGACTTCCAGGGTAGGCCGCACGAAGCAGATGTGCCTTACGGTTGGGAATCAATGACGGGGTACGGGAGTAAATCCAATGGGCTGGTAGTGGCGCAGACGGTGCTGGTCGCCAGGCGAAGATAGCGCGCCGTGGTGGAAAGACTGCGGTGGCCCAGCAGAAGTTGGATCTTGCGGAGGTCGGTTCCGGCTTCGAGCAGATGGACCGCATAGGCATGTCGAAGAGAGTGCGGGCTCGGCCGCTTCTTCAGGCCAGCCCGTTCGCTGGCGTGTGTGACGGCCTGGCCGACGGCATCTCGGCTCAGCGGTTCGCTGGAAGGCTGCCCCGGAAACAGCCATTCCCGCGGTCGCACTCGCCGCCAATAGGTGCGTAACAGTTCCAGCAGTTTCGGCGACAGTTGGACATAACGATCCTTACGTCCCTTGCCCTGCTCGATCCGGATCATCATGCGCTGGCTATCGATATCGGCAGCGTGTAGATGAACGGCCTCACTGACACGCACCCCGGTCCCGTACATCGTGCTGAAGATGACGTGGTGAGAAAAGGACGGAGCGGCTTGCAGCAACCGCAGGACCTCCTCCGGGCTGAGAATCACGGGCAGCCGGGTTTCCGACTTTGGAGCCGGGATCAACTCGAAGGGCCAATCCAGTTTCAGCGTGACCTTGTAGAGGAACCGCAGGGCGCTGACCGCTACGGACCTGGTGCCGACAGCGGCATGCCTCTCTCTCGCCAGGTAGATCTGATAGGTGCGAATCTCTTCCGGGCCCAACCGCTCCGGCGACTTGTCGAAGTGTCGGGCGAAGAGGTTGACCTGATGCAGATAGCTTACCTGGGTGTTGGGTGCGAAGTTGCGCACCGTCATGTCGTCGATCATCCGTTGGCGCAAGGCCGAGACCTTGCGGACGGTCGGAATGGGGTAACCAAACGAAGTTGTGTTGCTCATGTCGAGCAACGGTATCGGAAAACCTCACCGAAAGACAGGCCGTCGAGCTTTCCCTACTCCATCAAGAACGCTTGCCTGAACACTGCGAGCAACCGGATTCCCGCGCAGCGGGTTAGTACAAGACGCATTATCCCGATTCGGGCGTTATCCAGAGTCGGGCGCGAAGAGCCGCGCTGTCCACAATCGGAGCCGTGAGAGGCTGAACCGGCACTTCAGATAAAAGTCTCAAAGTGTTTCAAGGAAGGCGAGCAGTTTAGGAGATGGCCGCCACTTGCG
>JADGNP010000174.1 GCA_017883425.1 Candidatus Sulfotelmatobacter sp.
AGCCGTGGGTGGTTAGTGGGAGATGAGCGAGCCCCAGCGGGGCGAAAGAGTAGTTCTCACGCACACTCTTTAGTCCCAGAGGTGCGTTAACCCATCGGAGTTTCGCAAGCCGTCGAACAGCAAAAGAGGCAACT
The DNA here is from genome assembly GCA_017883425.1 of Candidatus Sulfotelmatobacter sp. Classification (GTDB taxonomy): domain Bacteria; phylum Acidobacteriota; class Terriglobia; order Terriglobales; family Acidobacteriaceae; genus Sulfotelmatobacter. The sequence goes on from JADGNP010000174.1 coordinate 135, forward strand.
CATGAAATATCTACTTCTGATTCTGGCCGTGCTAGGTGTCATCGTTTCTTCCCTCGCCCTGCGCGAACACTATCGCACCTACGGCGATTCCCCCTGCAGCATCAATGAGCGCTGGGACTGCGGCGTCGTCAATCACAGCCCCTACGCCATGCTCGCCGGAATCCCCGTCGCCACCCTCGGCATAGCCGGATACATCCTCATGGGCGTGCTCGCGTTGCTGCGCTCGTACCGCCTGTTGCTCGTTCCCACTTTTGCTGGACTCGCCTTTTCGCTTTACCTGGCGAACATTGAAGCGCATGTCCTCGGCGTGTGGTGTATCTACTGCGTCATCTCGCTGGGCATCATCTCGCTGATGTCCCTGCTCACGCTCGGAACCGTCGTCGCACAGTTGATGCGGAAGCCGTCGCCAGCCTGAACCACGGCCTCCGCCTGTGCCCGAAAGACTCCGATTAATTTCCTTTGTGGGCTTCGTGGAAGGGCACGACTTCACAGGCTGCGGAAAAACTCACGATTCGTATCAGGCGATGCCTTCAGGCATCGCGTAAGTGCTGGTTAATCAATCACGCCTTCAGGCGCTGCAGCGCGGAATGCGAGTTTTTCCGCAGCCTCTTCAGTCGTGCCGCTCAGAGCCACGTGCGATGCGGGCTTACTGCGTACTGCCTACCCCCGCTCGAACGCGTGCTTCTTCTCCAACTCCTCCACCGCCTGCCGCCGGGCGCTCTCGAATCGCTCCGCCGGCCCCATCAGGCCCGGAGTTGCCTCTGCAAATTCGCCCTCGATCCGCAGCAATCCCTGCGCCGCGACCAGCCGCGCAGCGATCTCCATTAAATGAGCCGGGGTCGTCTGCAGGTACTGCGCTTCGGTCGGATCGCCGATCCAGATTCGCTTCTCGCCGCCCAGTTTCGTCTGCCAGTACACCGTGCGCTCAATGAACTCCACCATCACGTCGTCCGTGGCCTTGCCAAACACCCACTGCTGGCGCTTGAAATCGTAGTGCCGGCTGGAAAACGGCACCGGCAACAATTTTCCCGACTTCAAAAACTCAATCTGCCGCCGGTCGACTTCCTTGCGCAGCGCGTTGATGACCGGGGCTTCCGCGTCCTTCGGCTCCATCGACGGCATCACCTCGCGCACGGTTTGCGACAGATTCACCGCCACCGGCGCGTGCAGTCCTCCCGAACCTTCCAGCCGGATGTCCCCGTGCAGCACGAAAAAATCCGCGCCCGACGTCGACTGATGAAACGGCCACTCCAGCCGAATCGTCAGGGGCAACCCTTTCAGCGTCACCCAGATTTTCCCACCCGCAGCCGTGCCCGCTTCGTCCACAATCCCCCCGCTTTCCTGCACCTTCGTCATAAGCCAGTATCCCTTTTCTCTCTCCCCGAATCCTCCGTGACCTCAGTGTCCTCTGTGGTTAAGGTCTTTCGTCCGTGCAGGGAAGATCAATCTTGAATCCGCAATCTTGAATCTTACCGGCTCCGCCTACTTCCCATCCAGCGTCGAGCGCACTTTCAGCGCCAGGTCAGCTCTGGCAAAAGGTTTCTGCAGCAGCTTCACACCGGGCTTCAGCACTTTGTGCTGCACCACCATATCGTCGGTGTATCCGGTCATGTACACGATCTTGGTTTGCGGACGTTTGCTCAGAATGTTCTCCGCCAACTGAGATCCGCTCATCCCCGGCATGATGACATCGGTCAGCAGCAGATCGATGGGCCCGGTGCAAATGTCTGCCATCTCAATCGCCTGCTCGGCGCTCGCCGCCTCCAGCACCTTGTAGCCGTATCCCTCCAGAAAGATGCGCGCCAGTTCCCGCAGATCCGGCTCATCTTCCGCGATCAGAATGGTCTCAGTCCCGCCTGCCACCTTCTCCCCCGCAATCGGCTCCTGCCGCTTGCGCGGGGCACCCTCCGCCACCGGCAGATAAATGCGGAACGTGGTACCGCGTCCCACTTCACTCTCCACCTGGATACTTCCACCGCTCTGCTTCACGATTCCGTACACGGTCGACAACCCGAGCCCCGTGCCCTTGCCCATCGGCTTGGTTGTGAAAAATGGTTCGAAGACATGGGAGAGGGTTCCCGCCTCCATCCCATGTCCGGAATCCGTCACTTTCAGCATGACGTATCGTCCCGGGACGAGGTCAAGAGAGCGCGCCAGTTCCGTACCCGCCTCCACGTTGGAAGTTTCCATCATGAGTCTGCCGCCGTGGGGCATCGCATCCCGCGCATTGACCGCCAGGTTCATCAGCACCTGTTCCACCTGTCCCGGGTCGGCCTTCACCGGCACCAACGACGGATGCAGGCTCGCGATCAGTTCAATGTCCTCGCCAATCACCCGCGCCAACATTTTTTGCACGTCGGCGACGGCTTCATTCAGATCCAGAACTTTCGGTTGCAGCACCTGTTTCCGGCTGAAGGCCAGCAGTTGCTGCGTCAGCGACGCGGCCCGGTCCGCCGCCCTCCGGATCTGCTCCAGCCCGTTGTGCGCGCGCTCGTCCGCTCCCGCAGTCGCCAGCAGCAACTCGCCGTGCCCCATGATGATGCTCAAAATATTGTTGAAGTCATGCGCCACGCCTCCCGCCAGCCGCCCAATCGCCTCCAGTTGTTGCGCATTCCTGAGCTGTTCTTCCAGATGCAGGCGCGCGGTCACATCCCGCTGAATGCCCCAGGTCCGCACCAGGCAACCCTTATCCACGATTCCCACCATCGTGTTGCGGAAGATCTTGGTTTGTCCCTGCGCATCCCGCTCGTGCGACTCCCAATCGGTGATCCGGTATCCCGACTGGATGAACGCCGCCATGAACTCCTTCGTCACCGGATCGTCCGCAATCAGCAGCTCCGACAACCTCTTTCCGATGAGTTCGACGGCCTGGTTGAGGCCGTACATCTTGGCCATGGCATCATTGCATTCCGCGATGTAACCGCTCGCCAGGCTGAGCGCCATCTGCTCTTCTACCGCAGCATCCACCGGAACGGGCGGGTCATGCTCCGTGCGATAGATGCCTTCCGAAGTCTGCGCCACGAACACCCGGTAGCGCTCCTCGCTCTCGCGCAGCGCCTCCTCCGCCTTCAGCCGTTCCGTAATGTCTCTTTGAATTCCCCAGGTCCGCAACAGTTTCCCGTGCTCCACGATGCCGAACATGCTGTTCAGGAACACCTTCGGGTTGCCATTCGCGTCCAACTCGTGCGATTCCCGCTCCAGCACCCGGAATCCATTTCGTATGTACTCGCGCGTCAGTTCGAGGTTGTGAGGATTGTCCACCACCAGCAATTCCGTCAGCCGCTTCCCCAGAAAGTCCGCCGGCGAATTCACCCCGTACATCTGGGCCATCGCCTGGTTGCACTCGGCCATGTACGAATCGTGAAGAATATGGTGCACCAGTTCCTCTTCCGGAAGGTCAATCGGTACCGGGGCATCGAGGTCCCGCCGGAAAATGCCTTCCGAGCTTTGCGCCACAAACATGCGGTAGTTTTCTTCGCTGCGCCGCAACGCTTCGTCGGCGCGCTTTCGCTCCGTGATGTCGATCAACAGGCCGCGAGTCAGCCTCTTCCCCGTTTGCGGATCGCGGACGATCACGGCCTCGTCCCGCAGCCACACTTCACGTCCATCCTGCCTCCGCATGCGGTATTCGACCTGGAAGGGACGGCCTTCCTCCCAACTGTCCTCCAGCAGCGCTGTCGGGTAGTCATCCGGGTTCAGGTGATCCCACCAGAAATGGGGGTCGGACACGCAATCCTCCGGACGGTAGCCGAGAATGGTATTCACCTGCGGGCTGAGATAGAGAAACCTGCCGTGCGCTCCCGCTTCGGCCACATAGGAAATCGCCGGAACCTGTTCCACCAGCTGACGGTATTTTGCCTCGGCGTCCTGCAGCGCGGCCGTGGCCCGCCTTCCTTCCTCCTGCGAGCGAATCGCCGTGATGCCATAGGCCAGATTGTTCGCCATCTCGGTCAGCAGTTCCACCTCCGAGCTTTCAAACGAACCCGCCTGCTCCGAATAGATGGCCAGCACGCCGAAAGCCGAGGCCGAGCCCGCCACCCGCAGGGGCAATCCGATCACCGCTGCATAGCCTCGCTTCAGTGCGGCTTCGCGCCAGGGCGCAAACTGCGGATCGCTCGCTGTGTCCGCTACCACGCAAATCCGATTCTCCCGGATGGCTGTGCCCGCCGGCCCGCGACCCTCCGGAGTATCTGACCATCTCACGTCCACCTTGCTGAGGTATCCAATCTCGCGCCCGGCGGAGGCGATGGGACGTACCATTTTGGATTCGTCCGGTTGCGCGTAGCCGATCCAGGCGCACAGGTACGCGCCCATTTGCACGATCACGTCGCAAATCTGCTGCAGCAGTTCCTGCTCGCTGCCCGCTTGCGCCAGCGCCTGGTTGCACGCGCTCAGCGCCCGCAACGCACGGTTCAGCCGCCGCAGCTCTTTGTTGACGGCGCTTTCACTGGAAGAGTCGGAAGGAATCTCGGGGGAGGATTCGATTGAGGTCGAAGCTGCAGGCGAGGAAAAAGCGGACGGATGCGGCGCCCCGGACTCCGCGCCCGGGCTGCTCGCTCCGGAGTTCTTGGAGGCTTGGCCGGCTCCCGATGCCTCGTTCAGCTGGGTCTTTTCCTGCGTCATGGAAACTCGCCGGCATCGCTCCGGCATTTTCGCTCTGGTTTTCAGCTAGTGTACAGGTTCCCGCTCCACCTCCGTCTGAAAACTGCTCACGTCGGTCACGTGCTACTGGGTACTGCCCGGGTGCCCCATTTCTCGCGCGTTTGTTGCGCGAGAAGTGGGGACTTTGACCTAACCCGCGATCACCCCACCGGCCTCAAAGCCGCGACTCCAAACACGAGCACCAGCACGATCAACGCCCCCAGATACACCAGGTCGAGCCCCCGATTCTCCCGCCGGATCTCGCGGTCGTAATAGAAGATCTGCAGCACGATTCGCAGCAGCCAGAACCCGGCCATGAATCCACTCAGGAACCGTCCCAGCGCGCTCGCCCCCGCCAGCTCCGGAGCGAACCCGAAACACAGCGCGGCAAACAGCCCCAGCACGATCACGATGTAGACCCAGTGCACGTAGAAAATCTGCCGCACGAATCTCGGAACTCCGGCCAGCCTCTCACGCACCCGCAGCCGCCCCGGCAGCGGAACATTCGCCGCCATGATCCCCACATGCACGCACCCCGCTCCCCAGATTGCTCGAATCATCCACACCGTGTTCATGCCCCGCCTCCCCAATTCCTCTGTGCCCTCTGTGTCCGGAGCCTGCTCTGAGCGAAGCCGAAGGGTGGTTCAAGTTCTTGCCGTCTCCACCAAGCCCGGAGATTCTGCAAAATGCCGTGCCACCTCCGACGCATATTCCCTCCCCACCCGTTCCCCATTTTCCGCAAGCCATTGGCTCAACCGCGTATGTCCCGCGGAGGACCCCTCAGGCGCGAGCAGGTTGCTCATCAGCCCCTTGTATTCCTCCCAGGTAAGGACGACGTCGCCCACGATCCATCCCGTCACCAGTGTCGACACATACGCCAGCGCCGTCGGCAAATGAATCACCCGAACCGACCGCTGCACTCGCGCCGCAATCAGTCGCACCAGTTCCTCGAAGCTGAAAGTCTCGGGTCCAACCGCATCGATCACCGAACTCCCCTGCTGCTCCGCGGCGTCGACCAGCAACTGCGCCATGTCCTCGACGTAAATTGGACGAATCGCGTAGCGCCCGTCCCCCGGGATCCCGAACACGGGAAGATGCCGCACGAACCACGCAATATTGTTGATGAGGATGTCTTCCGCGCCGAAGATGACGGTCGGCCGTAAGATCGCATACGCGAGGCCTGAGGCCATCACCGCCTGCTCAACCTCGGCTTTTCCCTTGTAGTATCCCAGAGGAGACTCGAGAGAAGGATTGGCGATGCTGACATGCACGATCCGCCGGACCCCGGCATCCTTGGCCGCCGAGATCAACGTCCGGGTATTTCGAACCGCAGTCTCGAAGTTCAACTCTCCGCGCGGGAAGCGCACCCAATAGGTGTTGATGAGAATGGACGCGCCCTCAAGGCTGCGCCTTAGTTCGTCTGGCCGATCGAAGTTATACGGAGAGACCTGCACGCGGTCGCCTAAAGGGTTAGGCCGCTCCGGATGGTTTGTCGGAGGATGGTTGGTGAGCGTGCGGACCTCGTATCCACGGCCCAAAAGGAGTCGCGTCGCGTACTTGCCCGTGTAGCTGAACGCCCCGGTGATCACGACCGTCGCACTCATCGTCATCCTCCTGTAACAGATCATTCTGTACAAACAGAATCATCCGAGCAAAAAAAGGGGGTTACCCCGCCTTCTTCCTCACCTTGGTTCCCATGCGCAACAATTTCCGTACCGTTCCCGTAGGCAGCCGTTTCATCTGGTCGTGCAGTTCCGTCACCGCTTCGAAGAAGCCGGCCATCGCCCCCAACCGCTCCCGCGTGTAATCCGCTCCCGGCTCTTTCGGATCCAGATCCGCCAGGCACCGCCGCAGCATCTCCCGCGTCGGATCGATCTCCCGCCGCTTCCTCTGTTCAATCACCAGCCGGAACATCTCCCAAACATCCTTCATCGATTCATAATGTTCCCGCCGGTCGCCCAGCACGTGCACCGCGCGCACGATTCCCCAGGTTTCCAGTTCCCGGATCGACGTGCTCACATTCGACCGCGCCACGCTCAGCGTCTCGGCAATCTGCTCGGCCGGCAGCGCGTGCGGCGACAGGTACAGCAGCGCATGGATCTGCGCCACCGTCCGGTTGATCCCCCACCGCGTCCCCATCTCGCCCCAGTGAAGGATGTACTGCTTCTGCACTCCAGTCAGTTCCGCCATAACGTTTCTTTCAGTACAAACTGAATATACAGAATAGTCAGCCCGTCGTCAAGCTGCAGGAAATTGCAGCTTTCTCTTCCTGAGAAAAAACAGCGACAGGCTCGTCAACTGGAGATAGAATCCCACGTTCGGCATTGAGGGGGAATTCACTTGCTAGGAGCGGTAAAAAATGATCAGCCAATTGCGCCTTTGCTTCGCTGGACTGTTGCTCCTTTTGGCGTCGAGTTTCGCACAAGCAGCCTTCGTCCCAATCAGCGTCTATCCCAACCCTGCAGATTTTGGAACCGTCACTCAGTATTCCAGCGGCTACCTCACCCTTTACGTCAGCAACGTGACGGCCAATTCCGTAGTCGTGACTAGCATATCGATCTCCGGCGCCAACAGCGGCGACTTCGCCTTCTATGGCAACTGCGTCGGCACCCTCGGAGTCGGCCAGACTTGCCCAATGAGCATGATATTCACTCCGTCCGCAACGGGCATCCGCAGCGCCAATCTCCTGATCGGCGTGCAGGGCCTGACGCAGCAGGTGACCATCTCGCTCGATGGCACCGGCGGAACTCCGCCTCCCACCATTACCTCGCTGTCTCCCTCAAGCGTCTACGTCAACAGCCCAGGGTTCACTCTTACCGTCAATGGATCGGGCTTTGTCTCCGGGGCCGTGGTCTATTGGGACAACACCGCGTTGACCACCTCCTACATCAGCTCTACGCAGCTCACGGCGCAGGTACCCGCTTCCGATCTCACCAGTACATACTCGGACTGGGTATACGTCGCCAATCCCAGTGGAGGCTCCTCGGGAACCGTTAACTTTTATGTGGTTGCTCTCAACCCATCCATCAGCAACTCTGCACCCACATCCGTAGTGGCGAAGACCACCCCAACGCCTGTCATCGTGAACGGCGGTAATTTCATGACCGGCGCGAAGGTGCGATGGAATGGGAAGCCGCTTACTACCACCTATCTGAATTCCTCACAACTTCAAGTCACGCCGACCGCTAACCAGATCGCCTCCGCCAGCATCGTCCAGCTCTCGGTCTCCAATCCGCCCCCGGGTGGAATTTCTCCGGTCATCAACTTCAACGTGACCTATCCCGCCAAAGTCACCGTCTTGGATCTTCCGGCCAATGACCTGGCCTGGGATCCCTACGCGCAGCGCATTTACGCCTCGCTGCCCAGCAGCTACGGCTCGCGAGGCAACACCATTGCCGTCATCAATCCGACTACTGGCAAAACTACCGGATACTACTTCGCGGGTAGCGAGCCGAACCAGTTGGCTCTGTCCAGCGATTCCAAATACCTTTACGTCGGCATGAACGGAAACGGCTCCGTGCAGCGCCTTGTCCTTCCCAGCTTCACCCAGGACATCGACGTGAGCTTAGGCACCAGCATCTACGGCGGGCTCAACACCGCTCTCGACCTCCGAGTCTCCCCGGGAGATTCCCACACCTTCGCTGTGCCCGAGGGCACAATTGGATGCTGCGGTACTTCGGGGCTTTACTTCTTCAAGGACTCAGCCCAACTTCCGGACTCCATTACCTATCCGACCTTCACCAGCATCGTGTTCGCCGACGCAAGCACGCTGTATGCCTACTACAGCGGCACGGTCGGCGATGTTACCGTCAACTCCAGTGGCGGCACATTGGGCCAGCAATGGAACAGCCTGGTCGAAGGCAACACGATTCAGTATGACGCGGGCCTGATTTACGGAAGCAACGGTCAGGTTCTCAATCCGGCAACCGGTTTGCTCGTCGGCACCTACGACGTGCTAGGCAACAACTGCTGCGGTTCCTCCGGCCAACTCCTGCCCGACTCGGCGATCGATCGCGTGTTCGCTGTGGGCACCACGCCATTCTTCAGTTCGTTCGGGATCACCAGCTACGATCTCTCCAGGTTCACGCCGGTGGCTGTAACCAACCTCTCTCAGCTAACCGCCACAACTCCGCTGTCTTTCCTCCGTTGGGGAAACAACGGCTTGGCTTTTGTCCTGCAATCTGGATGCTGCGGCAACACCTCCTCTCAGGTTGTGCTGGTTCAGAGTCCCGCTATGCTGCTGACCGCCAGCGGAACCAAGAATCCGCTACCGGTTGCTCAATCCCTGTCCCCCGCCAGCGCCACTCACGGGAGCGGGAATTTCCCCCTGACCGTCCAAGGCAAAGGCTTCGTGCCCGGCTCGCAAGCCACCTGGAATGGAATTACGCTCGCAACCGATTACCTGAGCGCAACTCAACTCACCGTGTACGTGCCTGCCGGCAGCATCGCATCCTCAAGCACTGCCAACGTGGTAGTGACCAACCCCACCCCCGGCGGGGGAACGTCCAGCACCCTCACTTTCACGGTTAACTGACCTGTTGCCCGATGCGCGTGCCCCATTTCTCACATTTAGTGCGAGAAATGGGGCCACTTTTTCGCTAAGTCTTCTGTCATTTGCCAGAAGAAGTGAGCCGAAAACCGTCGTCGAGTTTCCCTGCACGAAGCGTTGATTCTTGGTGACGATTTTGGGTACAGATTTTCGGTGGCGATTCTTGGGTACCGATTCTGGGTGGCGTAGCGCTTTCGGCGCTGCGATAAAGCTTTTCTTTCTTTGAGGGCTTTAGAGCAGTTCTCGATTTGCTGTATAGGGAAGGCAGGAACGGGAAGGGCACGGCTTCAGCCG
>JADGNP010000664.1 GCA_017883425.1 Candidatus Sulfotelmatobacter sp.
CGAAAATGATATTCACCTGCTGCGCGATTACTACCGGCTGGGCGTGCGCTACATGACGCTTTCCTGGTCGAATACGAACGAGTGGGCCGACTCTTCCGGAGATATTGACGATCCGAAAGTGCCGCACCACAATGGGCTCACGGACTTCGGCAAGCAGGTGGTGCTGGAGATGAACCGGCTGGGCATGATGGTCGACATCTCGCACGTGGCGGACAAGACGTTCTGGGATGTGATCGCGACGACCAAAGCTCCGGTGATTGCGTCGCATTCCTCGGCGCGCGCGCTGGTGGATGCTCCGCGCAATATGACGGACGAGATGCTGCGCGCCGTGACCAAGAACGGTGGGGTGGTGCAGGTCAACTTTTTCAATGGGTTCGACGACGCAGACTTCCGCAAGGCCATGGAGGCGCAGGCAAAGGACCAGGCGGCCGCTGTGCAGAAATACCTTGACCAACTGAAAGCAGCGGGCAAGCCCGTCAACTACGTGGACGTCGATCGCGTGGAGCGCGAGTGGGTGGCGAAGATTCCGCGCCCGCCGCTGAAGTCGCTGATCGACCACATCGATCACATCGCGAAAGTTGCGGGGGTTGATCACGTTGGGCTGGGCTCCGATTTCGACGGCGTCAGTGGGGCGACGCCGCAGGGGATCGACTCGGCCGCCGATTTGCCGAAGGTCACGCAGGCGCTACTCGACCGTGGCTACAGTGCGGACGACATCAGGAAGATTCTGGGCGGCAACCTGATGCGCGTGTTTCGCGAGGTGGAAGGCGTGAGCCACGAGATGCAGGCACAGGCGGCAACCGCCGCAAAATAGGCTGACTCGGACGATTCCCCTCCATTGGTCATGAGGAAACGATGGCGGCGGCTGTCGTACAATGCAACGTTGCACAGATTCCGATGGCAACATCTCCCGTTTGCGAGGAGCATTTATGCGTAAGACATTCGCGATTCTAGTGATGATGATGATGGCGGCCTCGGCCGCTTCGGCGCAGTCGAGTTCGACTGCTCAAAATACACCGGCTGCCAAGACCGGCACCGCTGCGAAGCCGAGCGGTGCGGCCACGCCGGCTGTCCATGCGGCGACCAAGCCGACCGCCATCATCAATACTTCGGCGGGCAAGATGACCTGCACACTGTTTCCCGACAAGGCGCCGATTGGCGTGGAGAACTTCATTGGTCTGGCGAGCGGAACCAAGGACTGGAAGAATCCGGTCAGCGGAGCCACCAAGCATGGCTTGCCGCTGTATGACGGGACCATCTTCCATCGGGTAATCCCCGAGTTTATGATTCAGGGCGGAGATCCGGCCGGCAATGGCTCGGGCGATCCCGGTTACAAGTTCAAGAACGAGACGTCTCCGGATCTGCTGTTTGATCGGGCGGGGCGGCTTGCCTATGCAAACGCTGGGCCGAACACAAATGGCTCGCAGTTTTTCATTACGGAGGTAGCAACGCCGAGTCTTAACGGCGGCTACACGATCTTTGGGCAGTGCGACGAAGCCACCGTGGCGCTGGTAAAGCAGATCGCGCGCATGGCCACGGATCCCGCCACTGACCATAAACCGCTTCGACCGGTGAAGATCATCCACATCAGCATTGTGCGCAGTACGGGGAATGCTTCCAAACCAGGAGCCGGAACCACGGTGAAGAAGCCTGCGGCGACGACGCCGAAGGTGCCGGCGACACCTAATTAAGGCGTAACTTGGCACTGGCTGCGAGGGCGAGACGCCCCTTCGCGACAGCCGGCAGGATGCCGGCGCTACACTGCCCGATCAACTACAGAATTCGAAAGGAACCTCATGACTCGCCAACCCGGACTCTATGCGACGTTTGAAACCAGCGAAGGAACTATTGTTTGCCGCCTGTTTGAGAAAGACGCGCCCAAGACGGTCGCCAACTTTGTCGAACTCGCCGAGGGCAAGCGCGAATGGACGCATCCCTCGACACGCAAGAAGTCAAAAGACCGACTGTACGACGGAACGATTTTTCACCGCGTGATTCCCGACTTTATGATTCAGGGGGGAGACCCGCAGGGCACGGGCACAGGCGGCCCGGGCTATCAGTTCGAAGACGAGACCAAGGGCTCGCCGCACAAATTCGACAAGCCAGGCAAACTCGCCATGGCCAACTCCGGGCCCAACACCAACGGATCGCAGTTCTTCATCACAACAGTGGCGACGACATGGCTCACGGGCAAGCACACGATTTTTGGCGAGGTTGTGGAGGGACAGGACGTCGCGGTGAAGATCACTGGAGTCCCCCAAAATAGGCAGAATCGGCCGAACAAGGATGTGGTTCTGAAGAAAGTGACGATCGAGAAGGTGTAGGTCAGCGATTCGACAGCACGGCAATGTCCTTTAACTTGGCGAGTTGCTGATCGGCGGTCACCAGAGTCAGGCCGAAGACCTTTGCAGTTGCGACAATGAAACCGTCCGCTGGATCGTTGTGAGGCAGGTTTAGGGAAGATATCGCGAGTGCTACTTCAAACGTCAGCGGTGCCTCGCGAATGTTCAGCCGACTGAGGTTGTCATTGATCCAGGTCACGGCATCGGGGATCAACTTCACCCGACCTTTGTCGTGAAGCAACCGTAGTTCCCAAATGCTGACCGCCGACAGCCAAATCTCATTATGCGGATTGATTAACTGTCGCGCCACCCGCGGCGAGAGGCGCTCGGGTTCCAAAACGCTCCACACCCAAATGTGCGTGTCGAGAAGCAGCTTCAATCGCGACCGGCTTCCCAGTCCTCTAGGCTGCCGGTCGGACCGACGATATCGCCCAGAATCTTTCCTGTGCCCACCATGCACCCTA
>JADGNP010000175.1 GCA_017883425.1 Candidatus Sulfotelmatobacter sp.
GCGCTTTCGGCCAGCGGGGAGACGGAAGAGATTCTGCAGTTGCTGGCGACGATCAAGCGACTGCGGGTGCCGCTGATTGCGATGACGGGGGATGAGATTTGCGGAGGTTCCCACCCTTCGAAAACCGCGAAGGGTGGGGCAGCCGCTGCGAATAAACGAAGTCAAAATACCCACCCTGTCTCGCCCAAATCGCGAGACAAGGGTGGGGCACCCTCGTCCATATCTACTTTGGCGGCGGCGGCCGATGTGGCGTTGGATTGTTCTATTGCGCAGGAGGCTTGTGCGTTGGGGCTGGCGCCGACGGCTTCGACTACGGCCATGCTGGCTCTGGGAGATGCGCTGGCGGTGACTTTGAGCGAGCGGCGCGGGTTTCAGGAAGAGGACTTTGCCAACTTGCATCCGGGGGGGAAGCTGGGGAAGCGGTTGGCGCGGGTGGAGTCGTTGATGCATACGGGTGAGGCGTTGCCTCGGGTGAAGCCTTCGACGAAGATGCCGGATGTGATTTATGAGATGTCGCGAAAAAAGCTGGGCGTTACGGCCGTGGTGGAAGGCGATCGTCTGGTCGGGATCGTCAGTGATGGGGATTTACGGCGGTTGCTGGAGAAGCGGGGTAAGGATGTGGTGGATCTGACGGCGGGCGAGGCGATGACGCGGGATCCGAAGACGATCGGAAAGAATGAGTTTGCGGCGACGGCGATCGCTTTGATGGAAGAGAAGAAGATTACCTCGCTGATGGTTGTCGATGGGCGTGGAAAGCTGGAAGGGATTGTGCATTTGCATGACTTGTGGGGAACGGAAATGATGTAGGTCTGGGGTGAGGGCGGGACGCCCTCCCGACAGCCGGCGAGACGCCAGCGCTACAATACGGGCATGTATCACTATGATCCCAAGACCGCGCTGGAAGAGTTGAATGAGGATGCCATCTTGCCGAACCCGGTGCATGTGCGCGACATGATTTTGCGCAAGCACCCGTCGACTGACAAGGCACTGGAGCTAAACCGGCTGTTCATTGAGTATCAGAAGTTTTTCGGCGAGGCGCAGAAGCTGGGGAAAGAGATTCTTGGGCGGTTGGCGGGGTAATACCAAGTACCCGGTCACTGAGTACCGAGCAGAGCTTCGTCTCCGACAGCGAGCACTGTTCATCGCCTAGCCAGATAGTCCAGCAACTCCTCGCGGGTGAATCCCACTTCCCTTAACAAAGGAAATTAGAGTCCCTTTTCGGCAGATCGCGGTAACGCCGGGACGAGCGTAGTGTAGCCGCCCTCTGGTTCGGGCCGGAGCATGATGTTGTAGTGGTAACGAGCTTTTGCCATGGCGTTCATTCTAGGCGGGGGCTGAGGGCCATTCAACGAAACTCACCTGTGGTGGGTAGTGCAATCGCTTGAGTGCAGTGGCGATACGCGCGAGATCCTTCGCTCCGCCTGAAGAGCGGCTACGCTCAGGATGACTCCTGTAATTGGGCTGGAACTCAAACTGCGCCAACTTCCGCTGCTACAATAACCAATTCATCTGTGGAATCAGCGAGTGACTGTCGCTCGGTACTCGCTACTCGGGACTCTAACTATGCATCGATGGTCTGAACTGTTTATTCCAACACTGCGCGAGGCGCCGGCGGATGCCGAGGTCGCGAGCCACAAGTTTCTGGTGCGGGCGGGGTACATTCGGCAGCTCGCGGCGGGGATTTATTCGTATCTTTTTCTGGGCAACCGGTCGTTTAACAAGATCATGCGGATCGTGCGCGAGGAGATGGATCGGATTGGGCAGGAGTTTTATTTGCCGGCGCTGCATCCGCGGGAGATTTGGGAGGCGAGCGGGCGCTGGGCTTTGATGGGGGACAACCTGTTTCGGTTGAAGGACCGCAAGGGGGCGGACCTGGCGTTGGGCATGACGGAAGAAGAGGTCATGACCTCGATTGCGCTGAAGGAACTGCGGAGTTACAAGCAGTTGCCGCAGATCTGGTACCAGATCGCGCCGAAGTTTCGCGATGAGCCGCGGCCGAAATCAGGGTTGCTGAGGGTGCGGCAGTTCATGATGAAGGACGCGTATTCGTTCGACATTGACGCGGCGGGGCTCGATGTTTCCTACAAGAAGCATTACGAGACGTATTGCCGCATCTTCGACCGCTGCGGGCTGAAGTACATGGTGGTGGAGGCGGACTCGGGAGCGATGGGAGGGAAGGAGTCGCACGAGTTCATGGTGCGGACTCCGGCGGGAGAAGATCAGATTGTGAGCTGCGACGGATGCAATTACGCGGCGAACATGGAGAAGGCGACGTCGAAGCTGGAGGCGGTTGCGGATCTTGCGGCGGAGGGCGATGGCAAGCCGCTCGAAGTACACACGCCGGGGCAGAAGACGATTGAAGATGTGGCGAGATTTCTAGGGGTGTCGCCGAAGAACAAGATCAAGACTTTGGCGTTGATGGCCGAGGAGAAGGATGCTTCCGGCAAAACGAAACTGCGGGCGGTCGTGGTGCTGATGCGCGGGGATCATCAGTTGAATGAGGCCAAGCTGAACGGTGCCGTGGGGGCCGCGACCCGGCCGATGGAAGAGAGTGAGATCAAGGCGCTGTTCAAGTCTCCGGCGGGATATTTGGGGCCGGTTGGGGTTGAGTGGGCGAAAGATCGGAAGAAAGAGGCGGAGAAGCCGGTGCTGTTCGTCGACAAGGCACTTGAGGGGCGCGCGAATCTGATTGGCGGCGCGAACAAAGAGGACTATCACTTGAAGAATCTGACGCCGGGGAAGGACTTTCATGCCACGGCGTACGCCGATCTGCGGGCGGTTACGGCGGGGGAGGCTTGCCCGAATTGCGGGAAGGCGTTGCGGATCGACACGGCAGTGGAGGTTGGGCACATCTTCAAGCTGGGGTACCGGTATTCGGAGTCGATGGGGGCGCGGGTGCTGGACAAGAACGGCAAGGAAGTGACGCCGATCATGGGGAGCTATGGGATTGGGATTGAGCGCATCCTGACGGCGGCGGTGGAGCAGGGGAACGACGAGAACGGGTTCTGGCTGCCGCCGACGATTGCGCCGTTTGAGGTTGTGGTTGCGCCAGTCAACGTAAAAGACGAAGCCGTGCGGACGGCGGCGGAGGACATTGCCAAGCGGCTGGAGTCGGCTGGGTTCGACGTGATCCTCGACGACCGGGACGAACGGCCGGGCGTCAAGTTCAAGGATGCCGATTTGGTCGGTATCCCCTTTAGAATCACGGTCGGAAAGAAGGTTACCGAAGGTACTGTGGAAGTGGTTCTACGCTCGACTCGCGAAGTGCGCGATGTTAGGATCACGGCGGTTGTGGAATCTTTGCGGGAGTTGCTCGGCCGGACGGGATGAGGTGGTTTCCGGTCCTGGGCTGAGCAGATTGTGGGACATGGGAACAGTCAAAGCAATTCTCGGGTTTCTCGTCATCATCGCCTGCGTGTACGCCGGGTTTCAGATCATTCCGCCGGAACTGAGCAATTACTCGTTCCAGGACGACTTGCGGAATGTGGCGATGATGGGAGGGTCCAATCCGCACACGACGGACCAGGAGTTGGTGGAGTCCGTCATCAGGAAAGCAAGAGACCATCAGATTGCGCTGGCCCCCGAGAGCGTGACCGTACAGCGGATTGGGACGCCGGGATCGCCGGCGGTGTATGTCGCGGCGGAGTACAGCGTTCCAGTCAATTTGCCCGGATATTCCTTCACTCTGCATTTCAACCCTTCGAGCGGGAACAAGGGGTTCTAGGCGCGAGGGCCGGTTTCCCGCCTCTTACCATTTGCTGCGGATATCAAAGTCAAAGTTCCTACCCCTTCGACCGCGCTCAAGGCGGGCTCTAATCTCGCCAAAGAGCGGCGAGATTAGGATGGGGCACCCGGGGTGAACTACCGAGTGCCTGGTCCTTCCCCGATGTTCTCGCACTTTCCAATTCACGCGACGACTCAGGACAACGGTTTCTAGAGGCCTGCGGAAAGCTCGCACAACCCGCCTAAGGGAATAGAGTGCGGGAGTGAAAACTTTGCCGTGCCTCCGGAGTTTGTGTCGCAGCTTTTCTTTCGCCCCGCTGGGGCTTGCTCGTCTTTCCCCGCTCCCACCCACGGCTGGCGCCGTGGGCTGTATTCTTTCGCCGCTCCGCGGCTGAAATTCCAGCAGGTCCCGCGGCTGAAAACCCAACGGGTCCCGCGGCTGAAATCCTAACGGGTCCGAGGGCAATGACGTTCGTAACCTTGTCAGGAGGTTACGTGGAACCTAACATCGGCGTGAGAAAAGAGTTTTTCGCCTGTCTGTGCGGCTGGATTCCAGAAGTATTCCTTGGAGAGGTCATGAGGATGAAAGTTCGAGCGCTGCTTAGTTCCGTTGTTGTGCTGGCCACGATGTCGCTGGTGGGTTGCGGCCACTACACCTGTGGCACCACGTTTGGAAACGCCACGTGCACGTCGTCGGGCGGCGGCATCTCGCAGGGCGGGGGCGGTGGCGGTACCATCGGCGTGAGAACAATGGTTTATTTCAACGACGTCACACTTTCCGGTTCCGAAATGGCGGCGGAGGGCTTGAACATAGAGAACTCGCAAACCTTTGCACCGGTTTCCAGTTTCGTGTCTCCGTCGCTACCGGCGGCCGGCGATACCGGCATCGCGATTGTGAGCGAGCACTTTCTCTACATGCCTTTTACGAATAGTACGATCTACGGATTTTCGATTGACGCTACGACGGGAGCATTAACACCGGTCACAGGCAGTCCGTATTCCATTACTTTCTCCCCTTCTTGCGTGGCGGTCGATCCGAGCGGCGCCTTTTTATTTGTGGGCGGCTCTTCGGGTATCTCGGTGTTCTCGGTGAGTGCCACGGACGGGTCGTTATTGCTGACGGGATCGACGCCGACATCCGGCTCGCCTCAGCAGATGACGACGGACGGACAGGGCAAGTTCCTGTATGCGCTGGAAGGATCGGGGATTGCTGCCTTCTCCTATGGCGTGAGCGGAACCCTCACGGCAGTGCAGGGCAGCCCGTTCAACCCGTTTAACGGCGTTTCCATGGCGCAAATCGAGGGAGAGAGTTCAGGCAAGTATCTGGTGGGAACTACGGCGGAGGCGGGTGGTGGGAGCGGAATTGTCGACCGAAGTCTGTACGTGTTTGCAATCTCGGCGACGGGGGCTTTGACGGCGGCAGCCGGTTCGCCCGTTACCACGGTCTATCCGCCAGTGTATGTGGCGGTGAGTCCGAACGGCTCATTTGTGTATACCTTTAACGAAGAAACCGACTTGACCACGAATCTAACAGTCGTAGATCCGATGGAAGGTTACGGGTTGAGTTCGGCGGGTGCGCTGACACCCATTAGCGGGTCGCCCTTTACCCAAGAGACTGCGACCATTGGTAAGTTTGACCAGAGCGGGCTCTACATCTTCGCCGAGGGAGGCATACCGAATACGAGCATCGGCGGAACCTTTGCCTACGGGGCAAGCACGACGACCGGAGCGCTGACCAGCACGCTACCGCATGCGGGGGCCCCGCCCGGCAGCTTTGCGGTCACCGACTTGCCGTAACCTGAGTCGCGCTTAGTAACAGCTTAGAGACCCGCATGTACTGCGGGTCTCTTTTTGTTTCGGCGGGCAGCGGTACAATGGGGATACCGATATCGTGATTCTCGGCCCCAGGTTTGTCGTTGAGTGACGAAGGCGCGATCGCGAAGCGAAGGGGCAGAATTTCGAGGCAGGCGGACGGAAACTTCCCCACTTCTCGCGCAGAAGGCGCGCGAGAAATGGGGCACCCTTCAAACCTTTTGGCTTGTCCCATCGTCTGATTAGAGTCCGGGTATAGAGTCGAGACTGTGACCATCAAGATCAAAATTCCGAAGGGGAGTGGGGGAGACGCGAAATGGATTCGCGGGCTGCCCCGCGACCCGGTGCTGCGGGCGGCGCTGGTGGCGTTTCTGATTCTGGCGGTGTCGTTTACCGTTCTGTCTTCTTATTTTTACATCAAGTACGACCGGATCATCGAGCGGCGGTTTCGCTCGCCGGTGTTCGCCAATGCCGCTAAGATTTACGCGCTGCCCAAGACGGTGCGGGACGGCGAGCGGGTCGAGGTGCGGGAGATAGCGACGGAACTGCGGCGTGCCGGGTATTCGGATCAAGAAGGACAGTCCACGTTGGGCAGTTTCCGCGTATCGAAGGATGGGATCGAGATCACGCCCGGGCCGGAGTCGTACCACAGTCCGGAGCCGGCGCTCATCAGCATTCACGACGGGCAGGTGGACCAGATCAGCAGCAAGGGCAACGATCTTTCGGCGTATGAACTGGAGCCGCAACTGGTGACGGCGCTGTTCGACGCGGAGCAGCGGTCGAAACGGCAGTTGGTAAAGTACAACGACATTCCTCCGGTGATGAGGCAGGCGGTGCTGGCGATTGAGGACCGGCGCTTCTTTGAACACAGCGGAGTGAATTTTGTGCGCATGGCAGAGGCGGCGTGGATCGACGTGGTGCGGGGACGGCATGAACAAGGCGGGTCGACGCTCACGATGCAGCTTTCGCGCGGATTTTTCCTGACTCCGGAGAAGACGATCAAGCGCAAACTGACGGAGATGCTGATTGCGGAGGAACTGGAACAGAAGTTCACCAAGCAGCAGATCTTCGAGTTTTACGCGAACTGGGTGGACCTGGGGCAGAGGGGATCGTTCGCGATCAGCGGGTTCGCGGAGGCGTCGAAGGCGTATTTCAATAAGGACCTGAAAGACATCACGCTGCCCGAGGCGGCGCTGCTGGCGGGAATTATTCAGCGGCCGAGTTATCTGTCGCCGTACCGGCATCCGGAGCGGGCGCTGGAGCGCCGGAACCTGGTGCTGGAATCGATGGTGGAAACCCATGCGATCACGCGCGAGCAGGCGGAAAAAGCCAAGGCTGTACCGCTGAAACTGGCGCCGCCGAACGTGGAAGCCAGCGATGCACCGTACTTCGTGGACATGGTGCGGGACACGCTGATCAGCAAGTTTAATGAGAACGAATTGAATGATCAGTCGTATCGCATTTACACGACGCTCGATCCTGACCTGCAGAAGGCCGCGGCGCAGGCGGTGGAGACGGGCATCAAGCTGGTGGATGACCAAGTCAAGAAGTTACGGACCAAGCGGGTGAAGGTCGGGAAAAAGATTGAAACGAAGGTGGTGCCGGGTCCGCAGGCGCAGGTCGCGCTGGTGGTGCTGGATCCGCACACCGGCGCGGTGCTGGCGCTGGTGGGAGGCCGGGACTACGGCTGGAGCCAGTTGAATCACGCGGTGGCGAAGCGGCCGACGGGATCGATTTTCAAACCGTTTGTGTATGCGGCGGCGATAAACACGGCGCTGGACGGATCGCAGACGGTGCTGACTCCGGCGTCGACAGTGACCGACGCGCCTTCGAGCTTCGCCTATGGCGACCAGATCTATGAGCCGCGCAATTACAAAGAGGAGTACCACGGCGACGTATCGTTGCGGTATGCGCTGGCGATGTCGCTGAACAATGCGACCGTGAAGGTGGCCGAGCAGGTGGGCTACGACAAGGTGGCAGATTTGGCGAAGTCGGCGGGGATTATGTCGGTGAAGGCGACGCCGGCGATGGCGCTGGGCTCGTATGATGCCTCGCCGCTCGACATGACGGGCGCGTACACGGCATTCGCGAACAACGGCATACGGCTTTCGCCCATCCTGCTGCGCTCGGTGCGCAATGGCAAGGGCGACGTGATCGCGAACTACACTACGGACCAGCGGCAGGTGCTGGATCCACGGATTGCCTACGTCATGACCAACATGATGGAAGGCGTGATCAACAACGGGCTGGGATTTTCGGCGGTGCGCGGGCGGGGGTTTACGCCTCCGGCGGCGGGGAAGACGGGGAGTTCGCACGATGGCTGGTTCGCGGGGTATACCTCGAATCTGCTGTGCATTGTGTGGGTAGGCTACGACGACTACAGCGACTTGCGCTTGAGCGGCGCGATGACCGCCGCACCCATCTGGTCGGAGTTCATGAAGAAGGCGGCTGCGTTGCCGCAGTATGCCGACATGAAGGGGTTCCAGCAGCCGACGGGTGTGGTGGATGTGCAACTGGACAAGGTCACGAACCGGCTGGCGACTCCCACCTGCCCGGATGACTATGTTTCTGCTTTTGTGGCGGGGACGGAGCCGCGCGAGACCTGCGACGCGCAAGAGGGAATGAAGGGCTTCCTCTCGCGCATGTTTGGGGGTGGGGACAAGGGAGTGCAGCCACAGCAAGCCCAGCCGGAGACGGCGAATGGGCAGGACCCGAATAATCCTCAAGACCCTAAGAAAAAGAAGGGGTTCTTCGGCAAGATCGCGGGAATATTTAAGGATGACAAAACGGCGGCTCCGGTGTCTAAACCAGCAGACAGCGGGCAGACGGCACCGAAGTGAAGGGTGCGGGTCTTCACCTAATGCAAAATCTTCGCCGACTGCCCAAAACTGTGCCAGAATGAGTCCGCTAGCTGGGGGTTGGCCTATGTCGTCCTGCCCGAGAGTTTTGCTGGTTCCGGTTTCGCTTCTCACCGTTTGTGTCTGTGCCCTGTCGAGTGTGTCATGGGGGCAGGCTTCCCACTCCGAGCAAGTACAGATCAAACCGCCGCTGTCGCGGACGATCGATCCGCCAGCGCTGGACGCCACCGCGGCCGACCTGGAGGGGCGGGCGGATCATTTGCGCGCGGCGAAACTTTACCTGGACGCGCTCGACTACTATCGCGCCGCGATTGCCAAGAAACCAAACTCCGCGAGTTTGCTGAACAAGATCGGAATCACCGAGTTGATGATGCAGCGCTATCGGGAGGCGAAGAAGTCGTTTGATCGATCGATCAAGGCTGACCGAAAATTTGCTGATGCCTACAACAATCGGGGCGTGGTGTTGTACGAAGAGCAGAAATACGGCGCGGCGGTCAAGGAGTACCGGAGGGCGATCGCGATCGATGGCACTTCGGCGTCGTTTTACAGCAATATGGGAGCGGCGCTATTCGCCAAGAAGGAATTTGAGCCTGCGGTGCTGGCCTACGAGCGTGCCGTGCAACTCGATCCCGACGTGTTTGAGCGGACGTCGCGCGGCGGTGTGCAGGCGCAATTGCCCAGCCCGGGAGATCGGGCCCGCTACGACTTCACCGTGGCGAAGCTGTACGCCAAGATGGGCTACGCGGACCGGTCGCTGGAATATCTGAAGAAGGCGCTGGAGGCGGGCTACAAGGATTTCAACAATGTGTATAAGGACGCGGAATTCGCCGAATTGCGAAAAGACAAGCGCTTTGCGGAGCTGATGGCGGCGAAACCTCCAGCGTTGCCGGAATAGGACGACCTCGCAACACCGGGCTGCAGGACGGCGTGCCAGAGCGAAGCCCCTGGGGCTGAAGAGTTGGCTGAAAGATTCGTTGTCCTGGCTGATAGCGTTCCGCAGCGGCTGGAGAGGCTACGGAAGAACGTAATCTCCCGAAGAAGCAACGACCACAGGGGCTGAAGCCCGCACTGATTTCACTCGGGTTACGCGGCCCTGAAGGGGCCGCTCTTCCACGGTAATGCGCGCATTTGTGAGTTTTTCCGCAGCGGCTGAAGCCGAAATTGATTGTGCGGCATTTACGG
>JADGNP010000176.1 GCA_017883425.1 Candidatus Sulfotelmatobacter sp.
GCCACCCGCCCACCCGCCAATCCGGTGAAGCGGGGGTTGGTGAACTCGGCGGAGGAATGGCGCTGGAGCAGCTATCGTTTCTATCTCTTGGACGAAGCCAGACCCGTGCGAGTGAATCAGGACTGGACGGAGATTTCGTTTCGATCGCCGGCGGCTTGAATCGGCCCCGCGTCGCCGCCAACAGTCCCGACTCCCGCCGTTCGCAAAGTGCGCGAAGGACGGGGCACCCACGGTGTTGGTGATGCCCGCGAGATCAAACGCCTGGGCCGCCCGCCCCCCTCCCAAGGCTTACGGCCCGAGTGGAACTCGGGTCCTTCCCGTTCGTGCAGGAGTCGGCAGTTTTCGGATCTACTGCTCGTAGCCTCCGATGTCGATGTTCGAGCCCTGGACGCGGGCGTTCCCGGCAAAGTCGAGTGTCCCCACCACCGCCGAGCCCAAATTGATTCCCGCATTTACCGCCGGCGAGGTTGACTGGACATGCAAGTCCGGCGTGGTCCCGTTCAGGAACTGCGGGTCGGAAAATTTTCCATTTCCGTCCTTCCCCGAACCGGATTGATAGGCCGTGAACGTGCCGTAAGTCTTGTTGTTCCAGACGAATGTGGTACCGGTGGCTCCGCCGGGCGAGAAGTAGAGGTTGTAGTCCACATCTGCGGGGTTGGCCACCGATGTGGTGAAGTTGTGGATGGCGAGGGCTTGTGCACCCGCGTACACAATGTTGTTCTTGAATATGTTGTTGGTGGCGTGGTACTGAATCTGAAATTCGCCGCTGCCCGTGTTCTTGCCATCGTTCTTGTACAAGGTGTTGTTGACGATGGTGACATGGTCGCTGCCGCCGACCTTGCTGGCGTAACCACCAATGGACACTCCCGCGGAGTTGCCGAAGTAAACGAGGTTGTTGCGCGCAGTCACGTTGGCGGTGTTCCTGCCGGAGTGCTCGCTGGCCATTTCGATGCCGATGTCGACATTGTGGATCAGGTTGCGCTCGATCAGGATGTTGGCGCCACCATCGATGTAAACCCCGTTGGCGCACCAGCAGTTTTTGGGATAGGAAGGATTTCCGTTCGAACTGATGTTGTAGACGGTATTGAGGGTGATGGTGCCGTTGCGGGCCTGATCATACGCGGAATTGGGCGAGACGCCTTCAAAGCCAATAGCGTCGATGCCGATGTTGTTGTTGTCGTGGATCAGGTTGTTGGTAATGGTGAAGGTATCGACGTTGCCGTCGACGGTGAGGGACTCGCTGCAGCCCGTCTGCAGGTGGTCGATCTCATTGCCGCTGATGGTGATGTGGTTCAGAGAGGCCGGCGCCTGCGTGCCGTAGAAAGCGACGCCCAGCGCGTTGGCGTTGCAGCCCGATGCTGTCGTCACAATGTCGTGGATGTGGTTGTTAAGCAGCTGCAGATTGCTTCCGGCGCCGGTGACCCAGACCCCGACCGGAACCTTGCTTCGGGAAGTGGTTTTGTAGTTGCGGATTTCCAGTCCCCGGATGATCACGTAGCTCTGGCTGGCAATGTTGATCAGGCCGCCCTGGGCGGGAGGCGTGAGTCCGGTGCCGTCGATAATCGCGGCTTGGCTGGCATAGTTCTGGAAGGTGATGTAGCCGGCGGTAGCGGAGCCGGAGGCAGGAATGGTCACTACTTCGTTGTAGGTTCCGCCCAGCACCTGGACAGTGTCTCCCGCGACGACGTGATTGGCGGCGTATTGAATGTTGCGCCAGGCACTGGTCGTGGTCAGGCCGTCGTTGGTGTTGCTGCCCGTGGTGGACACGTAGTAAGTGGTGGCGGAGGCGAATAGGGCCGGCAAAAAAATGCAGAGCCCTACAACCAGCCGGACAAGGAGGCGAACGGCAGGGGTCTTCATGGAGATTGCTCCTTTGCGGATTTGCGTTTCTGGGGCCTTTCGCTCTGTTGCTTGTGCCTATTTCGTTATATTACGTCTACTTGCGTTTCATTGAGATCAACGAAATGTATACCTGTCCGCGCTCGATTGCAACAGTTACTTCCGAATCGCCCTAGGCGCCTATAGCTTGACGTTTATTCTGGGTTAGTAACTTGTGGAGTCTGATGCGGTTGTACCTTTGCAGCATGATGGGATAGGCGTTAACCATCAAGTTGAACAGCAACAACCACCTGGCTGCATTGGGCCATTTCCGCAGCACGGAGTACGAAATCAATGGCCAGATCGCGAGGAAGCTGAAGTGCGCGAAGGACGGGGCACCCACGGTGTTGGTGATGCCCGCGAGATCAAAAGCCTGGGCCACCCGCCGAAATTTCTCCACAGCCAGATGCTCGAAACCAGATGCTGGTACTCCCTTCTTGCTTCCCCACCATCCCCCCTCATATACTCGGAACGTTTGCCCGCCTGTGACCGGGAACTCGTCCCCGCTGAGTGGTAGTTGCAAAATCAGCGGGCAAGAGTGCCCGCTCCACATGACCTGCAATCATTCCGGAGACCACTTCTATGACGACGATGACGACGGATCCGCACGTGGACAAAGAAAGCAATCCATGGGAATCGCAGCGGGCCCGCTTCGATCTGGCGGCCCAGAAGCTCAACCTCGACGAGGGCCTGTGGCGCGTTTTGCGTTATCCCGCCCGCGAACTCACGGTCTACATCCCGGTGCAGATGGATGACGGCCACCTCGAAGTTTTCACTGGCTTCCGCGTGCAGCACTCGATCGCGCGCGGGCCGGCCAAGGGCGGTATTCGCTACTCTCCCGACGTCACGCTCGATGAAGTCCGCGCCCTGGCCAGTTGGATGACGTGGAAGTGCGCCGTGGTTAACATTCCCTTCGGCGGCGCGAAGGGCGGTGTGATCTGCGATCCGCACAAGATGTCCATGGGCGAAGTCGAGCGCATGACGCGGCGCTACACCTCCGAACTGATCGAATTCATTGGCCCGGAAAAAGACGTCCCCGCTCCCGACGTCAACACCAACGAACAAATCATGGCCTGGATGATGGACACCTACTCCATGCACATGCGCCAGACGGTGACGGCGTGCGTGACGGGCAAGCCCATCAACATCGGCGGCTCGCGCGGACGCCGCGAAGCCACCGGCCGCGGCGTGATGATCGTGTGCGATGAAGCCTGCCAGAAGCTGGGCCTCAATCGCGAAACCTCCCGCGTCATCGTGCAGGGTTTCGGAAACGTGGGATCCAATGCCGCTCTGCTGATGCATCAGGCGGGTTACAAGGTGATTGGCATCGCCGAAGTTGGCGGCGGCCTGCACAACCAGAACGGCATCGACCTGAAGGCCCTGGTGGACTTCCGCCAGAAGAATGGGACCGTCCACGGATTCCCCGGCGCTGAGAAGTGCGATGCGGCCGAACTGCTCGTCACCGAATGTGAAATCCTCATTCCCGCGGCCACGGAGAATGTCATCACCAGCCGCAACGCCGACCGCGTGAAGTGCCGCATCCTGGCGGAAGGAGCGAACGGTCCTACGACTTCCGCGGCCGACGACATCCTCACCGACAAAGGCGTCTTCGTGATCCCAGACATTCTGGCCAACGCCGGCGGCGTCACTACTTCGTATTTCGAGTGGGTGCAGGACCGCCAGGGCTACTTCTGGAAAGAGTCGGTGGTGAACGAGCAACTCGACGCCATCATGAAGTCTTCGTTCGAAGATGTGGTCCGCTACGCCGAGACTCATCACGTCAACAACCGCATCGCCGCGTACATGCTGGCGATTGACCGCGTGGCGTACACGATCCGCCAGCGCGGCATTTACGCGTAAGGAGATCCCATGAAATCGATTTGCAGAAATCTTGCGGTAAGCGTTCTAGCTCTGGTGTTCGCGGTTTCGTTGTCGAGCGTCATCGTTGCCGCGCAGGGACCCGAACCCGGCTCAAAACCTGAGGCCATGGCGACGCCGGCTCAGATGGCGAAGGCGGCCGCCACCGACAAACTCGACATCAACACCGCGACCAAAGATCAACTCCAGGAGCTTCCCGGGATCGGCGACACCTACTCGCAGAAGATCATCGACGGCCGTCCCTACCGCACCAAGCTCGATCTCGTGCACAAGAAGATCATCCCGCAGGCGACATACGACAAGGTCAAGGATCTAATCATCGCCAAGCAGCCCAAAGCGGGAATGATGGCGCCCGCTCCTAAGTGAACCAATAACCACAGAGGACACAGAGGACACAGAGGAAACCTCTGTGCACCTCTGTGGTTCATTCTTGCGGGGCGCTGGACTCGCGATCTAGTGCTTGAGATGCATTGCGTTCCCTCTTCCCGTGGAGGATAATCAATCTGGATTCCGGCTGGTCTCCGGAGCCACCCCGTAGTGTGAACCTGCCCAACTCCATCACGCTCATCCGTATCTTCAGCATTCCTCTGCTGATGTGGATTCTTTCCAGCGGCCGCTTCAGCAGCGTGAATGGCAAGAAGGAACTGCTGGCCTCGGCGCTGTTCATCGCCGCTTCCATGACCGACGGGATTGACGGCTATCTCGCCCGCAAGCGCGGGCAGGTGACCACGATGGGGATCCTGCTCGACCCGTTGGCCGACAAGCTTCTCATCGCGGCGGCATTCGTTACCCTCGTGCAGTTGAATCCCAGCCTGGTTCCGGCGTGGATTGCCGTGATCGTGATCGGACGCGAGTTCCTGGTGAGCGGTCTGCGTTCCATCGCCGCTTCCGAGGGCTTCACCATCGAAGCCAGCGAACTCGGCAAGTTCAAAATGGTGGTGCAGATCGTCTCCGTGGTGGCGGTCATCCTCGACCACCGCTGGAAAGAATGGGTGGTCTACAGCCATTACGTCTTCCCCATCCACTGGATTGCGTATCTCGCCATCTGGTTCATGGTGTGTATCTCACTGGTGTCGGCGATCGACTACTTTGTCGCTTTCTGGTCGAAGATCGACCGGCGCGGCGAGAAGCGCCGGCGCCGCGCCTTCATCCTGAGCCGGCGCAGAAAGCCCGTGCCGCCCCCGCAGGCGGACCGCGATGTCGCTACCTCGACCTAGTCCCGTTGCCGTGGAGTCTGGCGAGTTCTCCCGGAGTGAGTTCTCGAAAGACGAGCGCACCCTGCTGCTTCGCCTGGCCCATGAGTCCATTCTCTCCGCTCTGGAAGGGCGCGAGATCCCACTCGACCCGCCCACGGATCATCTCGCCGAGCCTCGCGGCGCATTCACGTCGCTTTACCTGGGCGGCGAGTTGCGGGGATGCGTGGGCTATGTCCTTCCCGTGAGCCCCGTCTATCGTGCGGTCGCAGACACCGCGCGCGCCGCCGCTTTTGAAGACACCCGCTTCTATCCCGTGACGCTGCCCGAAGCGCGCGATCTGGAAATCGAGCTCAGTATCCTGTCGCCGCCGCAACCCATTTCCGCCGAAGCCGTCGAAATCGGCCGCCACGGCCTGCTGATCAGCAGGGCCGGACATCGCGGCCTGCTCCTACCGCAAGTGCCCGCGGAGCACCACTGGGACCGCACGACTTTCCTCGAGCAGACCTGCCGCAAAGCCGGCCTGCCTCTGGATGCGTGGCAAAAGGGCGCGACGATTGAAGCCTTCACCGCCGAGGTTTTCGGAGAAAAACACCCGCCTGACTAAGGGTTGCTGCTGCCCCGGGCAGCAGAAAAAGCGACGTAACGACGTAACGACCGAACTATCCCATGCGCTTTCTGCGGCGTTCTGCCCTGTAGTCGTACTCCGGATCAAAATCGACGGTTCCAAAGTCTTCGAGGATTTGCTGTTGCCGGCGATGCTGGATGTATTCTTCCAGTGCAGCCGTCACCGCTTCTTTCTTAGCCTTATGTCCACCAAGACGTCGGGCTTCTTCGATGAGTCTGTCGTCAATCGCCAGGTTAGTTGCCATGTGTAGATCATTACACACTGAAGTACCTGCGCGACAAGGGTGTGCTGGCGAAAATAAAACCGGGGATGGTTTCCCGTCCCCGGTTTCCCACTGACCTACTCGACAGTAAAGGTCTACTGTATCTGATCTGCTTCCACACCGTCCCCGGCATTCACATCTTCCAAAGCGAAGACGATCATGCCGGTCGCCGTGGTGTTGGTGACGCCGATGATTACGATCTCGCCCACGGCTCTCCGCGGCAAGTCCCGCACGTGAATCACCGGACCGTTTCCCTTGGTAAACATGGCGGGATCGACCGAAGGCGTCTTTTTCTGGGTGTCCTCGGCAATCGCGGCCTTGAATGATAACGAATCCACGGGGTCTTTCAGATCGGCCTCATAGGAACGCACCGCGCGGAAGTAGTCGCCGATCTTCACGCCCTGGTTGGAGCCGACGTTGAGGTAAACCTTGTGTCCGGTACCCAATTGCGAATCGAAATCTTTCCCCATCACAATGCGGCCAGACAGCTTGTTGCTGGCAGGCAGGAAGCGATCGAAACGCACCTGGTCATGGAAAGTCACGGCCTGCTTTTCCGCAAAGGGAATCGCCGTATCGCCGGGATTGATCCCGTCACAGGCATATTCGATCTGCCCGATCGCGGTCTTGCTGCGCGTGTCGACGATCTTCACGCGTCCCACTTCTTCGTAGGGCTGGCCGGCTTCTTTCAGCAGTTTCTTTTCCCCAGGGTACATCTCATACTCGTTGACGTCCCGCAGGGCGCGCACAATCTCGTACTCCGCGCCCGCACTGTAGCCGGTTCCCTGGAGATAGATCATGTCGCCACGCGTGAACTTCGTCGTGGTGGGCGTTTGCAGTCCACCCGCCACGTAGTTGGAGTCAGGCAGGATCTGTTTGCTGATGAATCCAGCGCAATATAAGTCGGCGTAGGTGGGCGTTTGAACCCGCTGGGTGGGAAAGCTGGCTGTAGTCGGCGAAGTCCCCTGCGGATCGGCGGAGGCTTCAGCCCCACTTTGCGCCCAAGCCGCCGTTGCGAGCAACAACACGAACAGTCCTGTTTTCTTCATGTTACCTCCGGGAAAGGACGGTATGCGCCCCCCTCCCTAGTTAAATGCCAGAAAAGAAAGGCTTCAGCCGGAAGGTAACAAGCAGGTAAGGGTGGGTCAAGGTTACGAGGGTGTTGGGCACCCTGGAGCAGAAGTTTTTCGCCAGTACTATTAATCCGTTGTTGCATAAGTAATTAAGGCCCTGTAATAATTCGCCGTCATTCAGTATGTGCCCGGAAGCGGGCGTCTGAACTTGGAACGATGAACTCCGCTCCTCCTTACGCGCCACGTCTTCTGCCTTTGCGATTACCACGAGTCTGCGTGGCGGTCACCGGCTCCGACCCCAACGAGATGGCCGACAAGGCCGAACTCCTGGTTCGGGATAACTCCTTTCTGGAGTTCAGGTTGGACTATCTTTCCAAGCCCGGCCTGGCACTCCCCAGAATCAAACGCCTACTCGAGTCCCATCTTGGGACAGTCGCCATCGCCACCTGCCGCCGGGTCGCCAGCGGGGGCAAGTTCCGTGGCTCCATCGCCTCCCAGTTGGACATCCTAGGCAAGGCTGCGGCCGCAGGCTGCCAGTTGGTCGATGTTGAGCTGCAGACCGCCAGTAAGTGCAAGCCCGATCAACTCCAGAAGCTTCGCACCCGTGCCGCCCTGATCCTGTCCTTCCACGATTTCCGGGCAACCAAGAAGCTGGACGAAACCCTGGAAAAAATGCTCGCCTACCCGGCGGACTTCTACAAGGTCGTCAGCACGGCAACCACGCTCGCCGACAACGTCACCATGATCAAATTTCTGGCGCGGGCGGGCGACCGGCACTCCCTGGTGGGCATGTGCATGGGCGAACAAGGAATCATCAGCCGCGTTCTGGGGGTGCGCGCCGGAAGTGTGTTCACCTTCGCCGCCGCCAGCGCCGGCGAAGAGACCGCCCCCGGCCAGGTCACTGCGCAGGAATTGCGCAATGTTTATCGCATCGAGCGGGTCGACGTGGCTACGCGCGTCTACGGAGTCGTGGGCGATCCCATCGCGCACTCGCTCTCCCCCGCCATCATGAACGCGGCCTTCCGCCGCGAGAACGTCAACGCGGTCTATCTGGCCCTCCACGCCAAGACGCTGAAGGATCTGCTGACTTGCGTGCGGGAGATTCCCATCCACGGTATCAGCGTGACCATGCCGTACAAGGAAGCGATCCTGCCGCATCTCGACAACACGGATTCCCACACCACCAAGATCGGCGCCTGCAACACCGTGGTTCGGGCCCAGGATGGCAATCTGTACGGCTTTAATACCGACGCTTCCGGGATCGTCCGCCCTCTGGAACGCCGCCTGAATACTCTGGAAGGTGCCCGAATCCTGGTGATCGGAGCCGGGGGAGCAGCCCGCGCGGCCGTCTTTGGGCTCAAGGAAAGAGGGTCGGAAGTCTACATTCTGAACCGCACCGCCGCCCCAGCCAAGAAACTCGCCCACCAGGCCCGGGCCCGCATCATCAAGCGCGCGGATCTGAAGAAGCTGGCCTTCGACGTCATCATCAATGCCACTCCGGTTGGGATGGGCAATACCCGCGAAACGCCGCTGCAGGACAAAGAGATCAACGCCCGCTATGTCTTTGATATGGTTTACGATCCGTCCGAAACCCGCTTCTTGAAGCTGGCCAAGGAAAGGGGTGCCCAGATCATCCCGGGAATCGAGATGTTCGCCCATCAGGCGGCCCGCCAGTTTGAGATCTGGACCGGCAAACCCGCGCCCTGGGACGAGATGTTGCGCGAGGTTCTTCTCGCCTTGCAAGAGCGCACCAACCGCTCCGCGACCGCCAAATAAGGGGTGTTCGGTGCCTCTCATTAAGAATTAGTTGCTTTTTACAAGGTGCCCAAAGTAATATGCAGTTAGGGAGCGCGACTGTAAGCGTTTCCGGTTGGTTAGCCCTGTACCGCCCGTTTCCTTACTTCCAAATCGCAGTACAAGCTTTGGCGAGAAACTCGACGTGAGAGGTGGCCCGGTCCGCCTCTATCCCGGTTCGGAGAGTTCAACATGGCGTGGTACGCGTACTGTCTTACCGAGCACCAAACCCTTCCCAATGGAACCCGCACTCGCCGCCCTTTTCTGCTAGAGGGCGTTCAAGGAGTGAACGGCGCAGCGGTTCTGAGCTATCCCAGTGGTGAATTCGCGGTCATCGTCAGCGAATACGACCACGCAGCAGGCGAACTGGACCACAAATCCGCGATTGACCATGCTCGCGTGGTCAGCAACTGCTTCCGCAACTCCACCGTTCTTCCCTTCAGGTTCGGCACTATTTTCGACAGCGATGACGCACTTCGTCAGGCCGTCCGGGTCAACCGGCGCGCTTTTGGCTTGAGCGTCGCCAAACTGCGCGGAAAGTCCGAAATGCACATCAAACTGGTCGTCCGGGATGGCTCCCTCCGCGAGGCCATGATCGACATCGTACTGCCCGACACCGTCGGCGGGGACTACCTGTCCAAGTTGAAGGTGAAAGCCTCGCGAGAGCGCGAGCGCCAGACCAAGGCGCGGGCTCTCTCGGTCCAGGTACACAAGCTGTTCAACCCGCTGGAAGAAGAAGTGAGCTGCAAGAAAGTCGCACCCGAGGGCATGTTGATCGACATCGCCCACCTGATCGACTCCAAGAGCGTGGAAAAGTACCAGAACCGCTACAGCACCGCCGCCAAGCAGTTGAAGAACT
>JADGNP010000665.1 GCA_017883425.1 Candidatus Sulfotelmatobacter sp.
CAAGCGGAGAAGTTGTGCCGGGAGACCATGGAGACTCGCCGCCAGGTACTTGGCCCCGAGCATCATGACACCGTGGATTCCATGGTGCAGCTGGCCCGGATTCTTGGTTTTGAATCGCGATACGTCGAGGCGGAAAAGTTGAACCGTGACGCGCTCGAAGTGGCGAGGCGAAAGTGGCCGCAAGACAGGTTGACGGCGACGGCGCTGTCGCTTCTGGCCGACACTCTCACTCATGAGCGCAAGTACCCGGAAGCAGAGAAGGCAGATCGAGAGGCGCTCGAAACGGATCGGCGAACCCTGGGCTCCGATCATCCATCAGTGTTGAGAGACATGTTCAATCTCGCTGCTATTCTTTCCGAGGAGCAACATTACGCCGACGCAGAAGAAATGTATAAAGAGGTGGTTGAGTCCGCACGGCGAGTGCTGGGGCCGCAGCATCCCGGTACGTTGGCTGCCATGAGTACCCTGGCGGCGCTTCTGGACGATGAAAAACGTTTCGCCGAAGCGGAGAAATTGGAGCGCGAAGTACTCGAGGCGCAACGCCAGGTCCTGGGCCCGGAGCATGCCAGTACCTTGCTTACCTTGGGCAATTTGGGTTCCGCATTGATCCAAGAAAAACACTACTCGGAAGCGGAAAAGGTTTTGCGGGAGGCACTCGCTGGCCTGCGCCGTGTTCTCGGCCCTTCGCATGAAGTCACGCAAACCGCAGTCCGCAACTTGGCTCGCGTCCTTGCGCTAGAGGGCAAGCGGGATGAGGCCTTCGTCAACTTGTGGACCTATGCGGAAGGCTTTAGTTCGGTCGACGAGATTGAAGCCGTTGAAAAGGACGACAAGCTCCAGTCCCTGCATGGAGACCCGCGCTTCGACGCGCTCCTGTCCGCCACACGCCAGCGCATCGCCGCGGCGAAGACGCAGCCGGCGACAAGATAGACCGCGGGCGCGTCCTTCATCCCGCCAAGGGGACAGTAGAAAACATCACCGAAATTTGGAACGAATCGGGGCGGGCGGAGCGCGGGAAACCCTGCCTTTGAAGCGAAATGTCGCCAACAATCGTCTCGTGCCCGAGTCACGGGCTAACCGGAACTCATTCCGGGCCAGAAGTCGGCTTGTGGGAAGCCAGACGTTCCAGTCAGGGCCTGCCGATTTCCGCCGGGATGGGTTGCCCGCCTACCGCAAACGAATGTTGCCTTAAGTTAGCGCTTATGGCCTCCTGCCCCCGACCATGGGCATCCGCCCAGACCCGCCTGCAATCTAAACAGGTACGAACGTTCTACCGTCGAGGTGCGCCATGACTTCCTCGTTGGAGTATCATATTTCTGTGCGACATTCGATTCCGGCCTCGCTCGCACTTTTCAGCCTGCTTGTGCTGCCGGTGATTTTTGTCTCAGCCAGCCACGCGCAGATCAACGGTACCCCCTCCTCCGTGACCTCTCCCGGATTTGGCGGACGCGCCGTCAACGGTACGCCCGCGAGCGTCACCTCCCTCGGCCCTCGCGGCTACGCTCCCAACTCTCGTGTCACCTTCTCCACGTCAAACGTGCCGCGCAATGGCGACGGCCATCATCACCACCACTTTGTCGAATACACCCCTTCCGTGGTGTACGCCGTCCCTGTTCCCTACGCCATCGACATCGGCGCAACCGAGGACGACGCCGACGCCAGCGCGGATGACCGCGACGCCAACTACCAGGGTGGTCCCACTATCTTCGACCGCCGCGGATCCGGTGCCGCTTCCTATATCCCGCCGGTGAAAGATGTTCCTACGCCTCCCTCCGTTCAGCGCGCCGACGACCCCGCTGCCGATCCCGAATCTCCTCAGGAACCGACCCTGCTCATCTTCAAGGACGGTCGCAAGCTTGAACTCCGAAACTACGCCATCATCGGCGCAACTCTCTTTGATTTGACGCCTGGACACGCTCGCAAAGTCGCCCTCGCCGATCTCGATCTCGAGGCCACACGTAAACAAAACGACGATCGCGGCGTCACCTTTCAGATCCCGCCAGCCCCGCAGGCGAACTAACCATGCGCCGGTGGCTTTTCATCGCCCTGTTCGCCGCCCTCGCACCATGGGCGACCGCGCAGCGAATGGTCTCTGCCGCTCCTCACCTCGCTCCCCGTTTCAACCGAGGCGGCCATCCGCGCTCTTTCTTTTATCCGCTCGGGTTCTCCGACCCGTTCTATTCCGACTATCTCGCCAGCACGGGATATCCCGTCGCATCCCAGCCGCCCGTTGTCATCGTGCAAGCCCCTCCAGCAGCGGCACCCGTGCCGGACCGGCCTTCATCGCCGGCCCAGCCGCTCCTGATCGAACTGCGAGGTGACCGCTACGTTCGCGTGAGCGGCCCGGAAACATCGGGAGCAGAGACGATTACTCCAGAGAAGTTCGATCAGGCGCCGAACCCACCGCGTCGCCAGGAACGCCGGTCCGGTGCTGCGGTTGCGGCCCCGGAGTTGCCCCCTGCCGTTCTCGTATTTCGCGATGGCCACCGCGAAGAAGCCTCCGACTACACGATCGCCGACGGCATTCTCTACACCCGCGGCGACTATTACACCAACGGATCCTGGAACCGAAAGATTGAACTCTCGTCGCTGAACCTGCCCGAGACCGTCAAGTCCAACCAGTCCCGCGGCGTACGCTTCCAGCTCCCCACAGCCCCCAATGAAGTGATCGTCCGGCCGTAGAGACGTTGCCTGCAACGTCTCTCTAGAGCAGTTCTCGATTTGCTGTATAGGGAAGGCAGGAACGGGAAGGGCACGGCTTCAGCCGTGCCGCCAGGAGCTGCAACGGGTTTCGGCTTTAG
>JADGNP010000013.1 GCA_017883425.1 Candidatus Sulfotelmatobacter sp.
GATCTAGCCGAAGCGGCGTACCTTCAGGCTTGCATCTTGACAGACGTTCTCTGGCGGAGGAGACTCCCCGCATTCCCGGCTACGCCTCCCGCGCACGAGCCCGCAAGGACCGAGCAATCCAACCTATGGAGTCATGCATGAGATCTGAATCGATAATGCCCACCGCAGACTACGTTGCAACTTTCGCGCACTTGGCGAAGCAGCAATTTTGTACGTGCTCGCTGGCTCTGGCGATCATCATAGGGTTAGCCGCAGTTTCTTCGTTGGCCGAGGGGCAGACGATCACGCAACTCTATGCGTTCCGATGCTCGGACGGAAACGAGCCCGCTGCAGGGGTGATCCGAGACGCGGCGGGCAATCTGTACGGCACCACGTCAGGGGGCGGTGCCTCCGGTGCGGGAACAGTGTTCAAGCTGGATCGCAAGGGCAAAGAGTTTTCCGTCCTGTACAGCTTCACGGGCGGAGCGGACGGTGCTTCTCCCAACGGTGGCTTGATTCGAGACAACGCGGGCAACTTCTACGGTACGACGTCGGGCGGAGGCCATCTCAACAACGGAACAGTGTTCAAGCTGGATGGGATCGGCAAGGAGACCGTCCTGTATCGCTTCCGAGGGGGAGCGGACGGGTCCGTTCCCAGCGGGGGCGTGATCCGCGACAACGCAGGCAACTTCTACGGTTCGCGCCACGGAAGCATCACGCCTTGGCCTTTGTCAGCGAGTCCAAGATGCTTCGAATACCATTTGGCTAGACGGGAGCAATCCCGTCCGGCCTACTCGGTGACTCGCCCGTTCCCTCCCTTACCAGATAAAGGATCTCTCGCAGCCTTGCTGTGGCCGCATGCTTGCCGCTCTCCACCAACAGTTCCCGTCGAGCTTTGTTGGCGCAAGCTTCGGAGAACGTCCAACCGTTGGTAGAGTCGCTCGGCTCGACGGTGGACGCAGACAACAATCCGTCTCCCACTCTCCCGGTAAGCCGATGACCCCGGGGTAGCCGTCAGTTGACCAACATGCGGTCACGCGGTTGGTCTTGCGGCGTGCAGGGTAATTCCGGGGACCGTTGAGGAACGGCCACGCCCAACCACTCTCCCAAACCGCGGAAGTGATCCAACAAGGCGCCACTCATGCGCGTTTGGTTGGCTCCGGAAAGCGCCTCGACCAGCTGGTAGTAAACGTTCTGCGACTTCCAAAGATCCACTTCCAGGGGCGGGACGCGGGTCAGCGAAACCAGAGCCTCCACCATCTCCAACGCCTCAGGATCACCGGGTTTGTGCGCCCATTTCTCCACCTCCGCGTTCAGCCGTTGGCGCACAGCCGACTCCAAACAGGATATGTCCAGATTGACGCCGTCGTGCCCGGCAGCTTGGAGTAGCATCCTGATACGATCCAGATCCAATTCCTGGTCCGTCAACGCCCGCTGCACCGCGCTGCCCAACACGAACTCGGCGGTGGTGCGCAGGATGGGCGGCGGAGGCATGTGAAGTTCGGACAAGAAGCGCATGAACGGGGCGTGGTGCTCGTATACCTGACGGTACATGGCCTCGGCCTCGCCCATGGTGGAGTTGACGATCTGACTGAGAATGCGCCGTTGCTCATCGCGGAACAGGGACTTCAGCGAGTAGGTCGCGCCCCGAAAATGGCGATCGATCACACGTAGGCACTCCGGCAAGTCAGCACTGGAAAAGGCCTGGCTCGCTTCTTCAACCAGCACGCAGAAGGCATTTTTGCTCTGGAAGGGGCGAACCCCAGCGCTCAAGTTGTGATCGCCGAAATGAAGTACGGCGAAGCCGACGGTCAAGCGCGCGCGTGTGATGTTCGAGACAATGCGGGCGCGACCGAGAGCAAGTTTTGTTTTACCGGACTCCAGTATGCGCGCTTCCTGCAGGTCGACACGGTAGCTGTAAATCGAGCTCCAGCCGTGATAGCCGTCGAACAGCGAGCTGATGGCGTAATGTGCGCCCGCCCCCAACAGGTCCAACATGGCGGGTCGGACAAAGCGCTCATAAACGTGGCGGCCGTTCCCGTAATCCGGGATGTTGCTCCAAGCCGCTTCTAGGCGGCGCAAGAATTCCTCCTCGCGGTATTCGCCGAAGAGCTGCTCGCTAAGTTGAACGGCGCGGCCGGCGTACTGGAGGACGTGCACCGTCTCCGGCCCGGTCAGCTCGTCGAAGAACCAGCCGCAACTGGTGTACATCAGCATGAGATGGCGCTGCACTTCGAGCAGTCTTAAAGTGCGCATTTGTTGTTCGAGAGAAAGGTCCCGCACAGCATGGCGGGCAAGAAATGCGTCTACATTGCTGGGTGAACGATCCAGCACGACGTTGATGTAGTCGTCGCGCGCGGCCCAGGCATCCCGCAGAAATTCCTGCGCGCTGAGCTCATAAAACGTAGCGAGATCATCGCGCAGCCAGTCCATCGCCTCCCGCAGAGGCTGCCGCCAGTGCTGGCGCCAGGAGCCGCATCCGCCGGAGTTGCAGCCGCAATCGTTCTTCCAGCGTTCCACCCCATGCATGCAACTCCACGAGCTCTTCTCGATGATTTCCACTTCATGAGATGGCGGGTGCTTGGCAAGGTATTCGCCGTAGTTGGTGACAGTTGCCAGCTGGTTGCGCTCAATGTAGTCGAGCGCATAGGCGAGGGCCATGTCGCCGTGGGCATGATGATGACCATAGGTCTCGCCGTCGGTGGCGATGTGGACCAATTGCGGCCACGGGCGGTCGTCATTGAAGCCGCTGAGCAGGCGGTTGGCAAAGTTCTGGCCGTTGAAGAGCAATTTCTCGAACGCGACCGCGTGCGAGATGAGGCCGTCGTAAAAAAACAAACTGATGCTGCGGCCGGACGGAAGGTGGCAGGCGTAGGCGCGTGTGGGATCGATGCCAGCACCCTCGAGGTTGAGCCATTCCTCCCAGGGCTGGTGGCGCATCCGACTGGCCTGGTGCTGGGCCAGAATGGTGAACTTGAGGCCGACCGAACTGAGGAGTTCGAGTGTCTCCAGATCGACTGCCGTTTCCGGCAGCCACATGCCCTCCGGGTCTCGTCCGAAACGGTGCTGGAAATCGCCCATGCCCCAGACGATCTGCGTAGCCTTGTCGCGCGAGTTTGCCAGCGGGAGGATCATGTGGTTGTACGCCTGCGCTAATGCGGCTCCATGGCCCGAGAACGATTGCTGGCTCTGGCGGTCGGCCTCCAGCACCCGCTCATAGGCGTGCGGCGCGTTGTGCTCCATCCACGACAGCAGGGTCGGCCCAAAGTTGAAGCTGATGCGGGCGTAGTTGTTGACGATCTTTGCGATCCGGCCCGCTTCGTCGAGAATCCGCGCGGCGCCATTGGGCAGATAACACTCGGCGGCAACGCGCTCGTTCCAGTCATGGTAGGGAGAGGCGGAATCCTGCAGCTCTACCGCTTCCAGCCACGGATTTTCGCGCGGCGGCTGGTAAAAGTGACAATGGACACAGAGATAACGTGCCATCAGGCGTCTCCGGCAACGGCCCTGAGAAGCGACTCGGGCCTACTGCCCTCACAACACCCGATTCAGTAACACGACTCGGGGGCTCACTGGCGCTAACCTGGCTGCGCCAAACTCTAACGCTAAACATAGCGCGTTACGTGCGGGGACGGGATAGACGAATATGGTACGTCTGGCGTTGGAGCAGAGGTCTAAAAGGGGTCTGAGAGGAACCTTATTGGGGCAGGCCTTCGGTGAGTCGGCTTCTCGGAGAAGTGCGCCAAAGCGTTTTCCTTCCTTCGCAGACAAGCTGCAAAGAAAAACGCCCGGGGCTGGGCGGGCAGCGAGAACAACAAGAGAATCTGGTTAGGACGATGCTGTGGCTGCTTTGGCTTGTGTGGAACCCAACACTTCTTCTTCGGCTATCAGCCAGTCCTCCATTGCTTTTCCATCCAGGCGGCCACGTTCTTCATACAGCTGATACGCACGTTGGCGGATTTGTTCTTCGACTTCGGCATCGGGTGGTTTGGGTCTGATTGGGATAGGAGTCTTGCGACTCATGGGGGATTACCTCCGCCCAGAATTGTCCTGCCAGTGACTGCACTTTGCAAGGTGACACTTCGCTCTGTCGTCTCGGCTCGTGGTGAGCAATGCCCCTGCACCAGTGCTAGCAGAAAAATCAAATCCCAAATTCGCGCGACGAAGTGGGTCACAACCCAGGAATCCAGTGGATCGCGTTGCTGCGAAGTATTTTCTGCAGCACCGGTTGCGGCAGATTCAATCCGTGGATCTGTCTGCCATCGGCAATGAATGTGTCACTGGTTGCCAAAAACCTCCAGTCGCGTCTGTAGGTAGACTGCCAATCTTTCAGGATGTCGGAAACGCTCGCAGACGCTAAGAAATCGAGATCGGTTCCGTAGATAATCCGATCTTGATACTTGATGAGAAACGCGCGCGCTTTTTCCGGTGGCAGCATCATCAGATATTCCATTCTCGCGGCGGTGTCGATGGCGAAGTTCGGGTATTTGTCCAGGTGCTTCGCGATGTTGTCGAGATCCCTCTCCATGCTGCCGAGGTGAACGCCCACCATCCGCAGTTTGGGATTGTTCGCGAGCACATGATCCCGCGCATCGAGAATCGTCTGCTTTGACGGGAACCCAGGCATATTGCCCACGTACCATTGCGGGTTTTCCTGGTAGTACGACCAGGATGGATCTGAAGGATCCGGAGGGCCCCATGCCACATCGGGCTCCGCTTGGTGCGATAAAAGTGTTTTGCCGCGGGCCGCGATGTCTTTGTAGAGGGGATCGAACTTCGGGTCATCGGCCATGATGAACTTGCCGTTCCGATCTTTGATCTCCATTCCGATGTTCTTCCAGATTTTCACCGCCACTGCACCTTCGTCAAAGTCCTGATCGATCTGCGTGATGACGCCCGCAGCAAATGTTGGACTATCAAACTTGTAAGGATCAAATGTCGTACAGAGAGCCACGTGGCCGCGGCTGGAGTGCTCGAGCGTCCGTGCATCTTCGATCTGTGGCCTCAGTCCCTTACGGTACGGCAGCGTGTCATCCATGACGAGGATGTTGAGCAGTTTCAGATTCAGGCGTTCGAGCATTGACTGAAACGCAGGATCGGTCTTGAAGACGTGTACATGCGCATCGATGGGGTGCATGGCCGCGAATGATTTCAGAGCGAGGTCGTCTTCGCTCGGTCCGGGCGGAGGGGAGGCAGACCTTGTCTGAGCGGGAGAGAAAACACCCGTCGAAATGCTTAAGAGGAGCAGACCGATAGTTCTTAGTAATCGCCTCATCGAAGTTCTTCCTCAAGGCAAAATTGCTTTTATGCCTGTCAGTTCACAGAAGTTAATCAGGGCGGGGAAAATGTCGCGACCATACCCCAGGCAGGCGTACTCATTGGTCCAATTCTGAAGCAAGCTGTCGATGTTGCAGTGCGCTGTGACAAAACCGTGAGGCCAGAACGGAATACCGCACTCATTCAGCCGATTTGCAATCTGCTCCGCTGGTGGTTCGAAAACCGTCGCGCGCGTAATGACCATACGGAACTCGCCATTCACTCTTCCCAACCGCGCCAGCACTCCTTCCCCGACTTTGCAGATCAATTTCACGGACAGACCGCCCGCTTCCCCTTCGGTCGGAATCCCATGTTCGGCAAAGCCGGCGGGGCCGAGGGTTCCGGCCAGGGAAGGCGGGCAAGCACCGTCGCCGATGATTTTGATCTCGTTCGTCTTGGTGTCGATGTGCTGGAGATCTCCGTAATACACACGCTCTTTGCTCAGTTTTGTCAGCAAAAGAACAGTGAGCGCGGTGTTGAAGTCACCGAGAGTGGAGGTCCCGTGTCCGTCCTCAAGCATCATGCTTTGCGCGAAGCACGTCGCGGAGTAGTCATCGCCGAGGCCGGGAAATGACTGGATTGTGTAGAAATCAAAGTTCTCTTTCTCGACTACTTTCTTGAGTGCCAGATAAAGGCGGATGGAACGCTCGTTCACAACCGTTGCATCTGGAGCCTTCCCGAACAGTTTCTGCAGGCGCGGAAAAACCGCGGCGACTTCTGCTTGCGTAATCCGCTCTGCCGTTCGAAGGAGTTCGCTGGTATCGCGAGAATCGATGTCGACTCCGAACATGCGCATCCATTGCGATGGATCGGCAGCGCCGCACGTCTGTCCCATACCTCGTCCGCCAAAGGTGCCAATCATGGACAGATTCAACCAGCTCTTCATGTGCGCCGCGCGAGCGTAGCTCACAATCTGTTCGACGGCTTCGCTGTCATCGGCGGCGCCGTACACAAACTTGTGGGGAACACCGATTTCCAGCAACCCGCCGTGCATGACCAGGCCCCCGACGGGACGCCATCCCTGCGAGCCGGGATGAGTCCAGAGCAGCACTCCCTTTCCCGTGCCGG
The DNA here is from genome assembly GCA_017883425.1 of Candidatus Sulfotelmatobacter sp. Taxonomy (GTDB): domain Bacteria; phylum Acidobacteriota; class Terriglobia; order Terriglobales; family Acidobacteriaceae; genus Sulfotelmatobacter. Next base: position 6,364 of record JADGNP010000013.1, read on the forward strand.
CATAATCGCGGATCGCACCCACCAGATGTGCTGCCCACACCCAGGTTCCAGAGAATAAGATGACGGCGTCAACGCTCTCCTCGTGCTTCATCTTGCGCAGCGCGGTGATCGCTTCCTCTTTCGAAGCGATGACCACTGGGTGCCTGACCAGTTTTAGCCCGGCCTTGTTCAATGCATCCTCAGCGCGGGCAACGAGGGCATCATCGATGAATGGCTGGCCCATGGGATCTTTCAATCCGTCCTTATGGACGCCGAAAACTATGAATCCAACTTTGGGTTCAATCATTTCGTTCTCCTTAAATGCAAGTCGCCTGTGCGCGTCTCAAAGGGGCCAGGCTCGAATAAAGTAGTCGGTACTGGTCCACCTGAGCCTTGTAGGAATCGGCCATAGCGCCGTTAGGAAGGATGGTTTCGGTGACCTGGACCATCTGCTCGACAGCCTGCGCCAAACTGTTGTACTTGCCGGCAGCAGTTCCTGCCAGGATTGCCGTTCCCAGGCAGACAGCTTCGGGGCAACGCATCAAGTGGAGTTCGCGGACTGCCAGCGCCGACCGCAACGTCAAACCGAGGCGAGAGCGCGCGCCGCCGCCGCTGATGTACACGCCCTTAAATTCGCCGGAGGCCTGTTCCAGCAGTTCTGCCATGCTTGCAAACTCGCATGCGATCCCCTCAAGAATGCCCTTGTACAGATCCGAATGATTCGTACTTGGGCGAATGCCAGAGATCACTCCGGTTGCGGCCGGATTGAAATCCGGATTACATGTGCCTAACAGATGCGGGGTAATGCACAAGCCGGTGGGCCCGGCAGGCGCGCGTGCTTCTAGCGCGACACAGAGATCTTCGACCGATGTCGTACGGTTCCGTTCTCCCAGGAAACCGATGAGATGAAGGAACCAATCGATCATGATTCCGGAGGGAAAGTAGGCCAGGGTCACGAAACGGCCCGGAACAACGTGACGGTACGTGTTAAGGTTCGCCGCGAGCGAGGCATCGCTCAACGCCGGCGCTTCCGATGCGGCGACCAGGCACTCATACGTTCCCAGCGAGGCTGACACTCGCCCAGGCTCCAGAACTCCACTGCCCAGTGCGGCGCAGGGCTGATCGTGACCACCCACCACGACAAGAGTCGACGGTGGCAGACCCAGATCGGCGGCGACGCGTGCTTCGAGTTCTCCTGCGATCGTGCCTGCGGGAACGGTAGTTGGAAACTGCTCGGCATTCAATTCGCAGAGGGACAGAAGGTCCACGGACCAATTGAGTTTGCAGATATCAAAGGCGAGAAAACGAGATGCAAGCGAATAGTCAACGTACGCCGGCAGGCCCATCTTCGTGAGCAGGTAGGCGGGTAGTGCCAGAAACTGGGCCGAGGAGTTAAACGCGTCCGGCTCGTTTTTGCGCAGCCACAGTATTTTTGCCAGCGGATACATCGAATGTACGGTAAGCCCGGTGATGTCGAAGATCCTCTTCTTGCCGATTTCGCTCGCGAGCCAGTTTGCTTCCTTTACCGCGCGATTATCGACGTTGAGAATAGCCGGTCTGATGACGCGATGTCGCGAATCAACGGGAACGAAAGTCTCGCCGTGCGAACTGATGGCCAAAACCTCGACCGGATCTCCATTCACTTCCGCGGCAACCCCTCGCGTCACTGCAACGAGAGCCTGCCAGAAAGTCTCCGGCGCGATTTCGGTCGAGGAAGAATGAGACGATTCCGTAGCGTAGGAGGAAGTCTTCTGTGAAAGCACACATCCGTCTTCCGAAAACGCGATTGCCTTGCAGTTTGTCGAGCCCATGTCCACAGCGAGCAAACTCACGGGTCACTTCCCTTGTACTGACGCTTTATCGGCGAGAGCAGAATGGATGCGCAACAAGAGACCGGACATGTTGGCAGATTGAAAAATGTTGCGGCCGAAGAACACTCCGCCTGCCCCAGAGTGCATAATGCTGCGGACCGTATTGACCACTTCCTCGTCCGATCCAGTGCGGCTTCCGCCAAGGACCAGGATTGGAACGGGACAGGCGCTGACCACCTTGCGCATGGTCTCATTGTCCTCGGCATTCTCGGTTTTGATCACGTCGGCGCCAAGTTCCGCAGCCATCCGAGTGTGCAGCATGAGCCATTTCGACTCGCGCGGGTTCTGAACGTTGGAGCCGCGAGCCAGTGATTCGACAATTAATGGCAATCCCAGATGCTCGCATTCGCGCGCAAGGGTACCTACCCGTCGAACTTCTTTCTTCTCAAAGTTGGCGTCGCCGCTGCCTACGAAAAGGAACGTGATGACGGCATCAGCCCCAGAACGTAATGCATCCTCGGGGTGAGCCACAAGGCACGTCTGGAAGCCGTTGGGGGAGCCTGCAGCAGACTCGTTGAATGCGGTGGTCCAATCGAGGCGCGCGATCAGTCCGGGTACGTGGCCGGACGAGAGAGCGTCCGCGAAATGGCGGATGTTGCCGAGATTGAGAAGGACGGCGTCTGCCTTCGCTTCTACCAGCCGTCTGATCTGTCCAGCGGGATCGGTGGTGCCCGGAATGGGACCCAAAATCAAGGCATGGTCAAAGGCCACTACCAGCGTGCCGCGGTCGTGCCGGAGGATCCGACTCAACCGGATCTGCTTGCCAAAATCTCCCAAGCTATTTCTCCTGGTGAAACGTTACAATACTGGGGAATGTAGACTTCCGACGGGCCGCTGTCAACCTTCGAGGCTTGTGGCTGTAAATCTATGGTAAAGTCGGGCCGGTTTTTTGTGGCTTGGCTGTTCGTGAGCCCCCGGCAAATGCGCCGTGTGAGGGAGTTATGGTCACCATTCGCGACGTCGCGGGAAAGAGTGGGTTTTCGGTCACGACCGTGTCCATGGTGCTGAACCAGGGGAGCGCTGCTGACCGGATTTCCGCTCGAACCCGCACTCACATCTGGAAGGTGGCACGCCGTCTCGGATATCAACCCAACTTATTTGCGCGGTCGCTCCGAAGCCAGCGCAGCCATACCATCGGTGTGGTCGTGTTTGATATTACCGATGCCTATTGCACGCAGATCTTGCGCGGGATTGAAACGCACCTGCGGCCTTCCGGATACTTTCCCATCGCTGCCGACCTGCAGAACGACAAATCGCAATTTCAGCGTTGCGTGGATCTGCTGCTGGGACGCCGCGTCGAGGGATTTATCGCCGTCGCCAATCCCGTCTATCTGGATACCGCACTGTTGGCGGAATTCGCAAAACACAACATTCCGGTGGTTGTGATTGGTCGTGAACTGCAGCGCGGCCCGGTTAGTTCTATCGTGGTGGACAACGAGGCCGGCACCAGGCTGGCGATCCAGCATCTTTACGAACTTGGTCACACCAAGATTGCCATCATTAAGGGCCCAACGATACTGGTGGACAGCGTGCAACGCTGGCGCGGAATCGAGGGCTTTGCCCGCGATGTCGGATTGAAGATCGATCGCAAACTGGTGGTTGAAATCCAGGGGCGAAATTCGTCCTATAACGAAGGGTGCGAGTTGACGGAGGAGCTGTTGAGGCGAAGTCCAGACTTCACCGCGCTGGTTGCCTTCGACGACCTTACTGCCTGCGCGGCCATTCGCGCTCTCACCAAGGCCGGACGTCATGTGCCGAGGGACTGTTCCGTCGTGGGCTTCGATGACATTCCGGGATCGGAGTTCTACAATCCTCCGCTGACGACCGTGCAGCAGCAACTTGAGATGCAGGGCTCCCTGGGAGCCGAGATCATCGAGGAAATGATCCGGGCATCCGTCGAAAAGCGACCCGCTCAGGCGAAGTACCGGAAGGTTTCGCCCAAGTTAATCGTTCGAGAGTCTACTTGTCCGGCCCCACGCTCGTGACCAGTCGAGGGCAGAAGGAAGTCGGTCTTTTGTTTTCGTGTAGTAAAACACTGCACTTCAAATCATCTTAAATACATAGGAGATCCTATGGGCCCCGTCTCGAAGGCTGATCTCTATCGCTGGTGCAGGATTCCTGCTGCGCAACTAGCTCACCATCCCGATTTGCGAGCACAGTTCCGCATGGTTCGGGACTCTGATGAGATGGGCCAGTTGATGGCGGAAGAGCTCGTGAGTGTTATCGACGCGAATAATAAGCAGGGCTTGCCGACGCGCGCCATTATTCCTTGTGGGCCAAGCTGCTGGTACGCGCCGTATACCAAACTGGTGAATGCCCGCAACGTATCCTTGCGGAATTTTACGGTGTTCCATATGGACGAGTGTCTGGACTGGCAAGGCCGGCCATTGCCGACAAACCATCCTTACAACTTCCGAACGTTCATGGAGAAACACTTCTATGGCGGGATTAGACCCGAGTTGCAAGTACCTGAAGCCGAGAGATTCTGGTTGTTGCCCTCAACCTCGGAGCAGGTGCGGAGGGCGATCGATGCCGCGCCGATTGACATCACCGTCGGGGGCTGGGGACAAGACGGTCATATCGCGTACAACCAGGCTCGCCGTCATCCTTACTGCTCAATCACTCTGGATGAGCTGGCGAACTCGACCATTCGCATCCAGGAAAACAACGTCGATACCATTCTCGCTCTGGCGCAACGAACCTTAGGCAGCGCGTACCAGTTTGTGCCGCCCATGTCGATCACGCTCGGGGTTCAGGAGTGTATGTCGGCCAAAAGAGTCCGGGTGTACAGCGACACCGGAGCATGGAAACAAACTGCGCTGCGAGTGGTTTTGTTTTCCGAGCCGACTCTCGAATATCCGATGACGTTGCTGCAGCGCCATCCCGATGCGATTATCACGGCTACCGAGGAGACGGCGCGGCACCCGATTAGTGAAAACCCAGACTGGGAACTCTTCTAGGGGAATCCATGCGCGTCCTACGCATCGACCAGAGCTCACCCTATCACCAACTCATCGGGGTTGGAGGCATTGGGACGGGGATTTTCTTCGATCTGGAAGGAAACGACACGCTGGGCCGTAACGAAAGCCGGCCGGCTCAACTGCTCGATGTGCGCGACTACTGCAAGCTGCACATTGTGGTCCATTACGTCGCAAACCTGCTCGGAGCAAGGGTTTCGGGCTCTCCGTTCCACGTGCTTCCTCTGGGCAGGGTGGGGGAGGACGCTTCTGGGCGCCAAGTTGTAAGGGAGATGACGGAGGTGGGCATCGACACGCGCTTGGTCCAAGCCACGTCTCAACGGCCCACCCTGTTCAGTGTCTGCTTCCAATATCCAGACGGAGCGGGCGGCAATATCACAACGAACAACTCCGCTGCGTCGGCATTGTGCAACAGCGATATCGACGGAGTAGCGGATTTGCTGAGGTCCGGAGGAAAACAAGTCATTGCCCTCGCGGTCCCGGAGGTTGCGCTCGATGTGCGCCAGCACTTCCTGCAATTGGCCACGCAGACCGGAGCGTTTCGGGTTGCATCTTTCGTGCAGGCGGAAATCGGACCTGCGAGGCAAGCGGGGACATTCGAAATGCTCGACCTCGTGTCGCTCAACGAAGCGGAAGCCGGAGAACTCATCGGTTACTCGTTTTCATCGGCTGCGGCCAATGCCTTCGTGTTGAGGTGCCAAGCCTTTCTGCGGAGTTCGTACCCAAATCTGCGAATGGTGGTGAGCGTCGGCAAAGATGGCGCATACGGAGTGACGAGCGATTCGTGGAATTGCTGCCCTGCGCCCGACGTCGAGGTTGCCTCAACCGCCGGGGCAGGTGACGCCCTGCTCGGTGGGACCCTCGCTGCGCTTGCCGCGGGGATCCCATTCCTGCGAGGGGAATCCTCAAAGGAGTGGACGCCCGCTCGGATCGAGACGGCTCTCGAACTGGGTGTCCTGCTGGCCAGTTACAAGTGCATGTCACCGCACACCATTCATCCCTCCGCCTGGATCGAAACCCTCATTCGCTTTGGACGCGATCACGGTCGCGCTTTTTCTCCACAGCTACAGGAACTCCTGACCAGCTCCGTTCTGGCGTAGTGACGAGTTGCGAATATACCGGCCGTACGGACTCTGATTAGATAGCGGATAATTGCCGGAGCAGCAGCGCCATCGTGACTTCGAATACTCGCTGGTGTCCGGACCCCAACTTCTTCACGATGCGCAGGGGCGTTTTCTCTTGACATCGGGCACTGTCAGGTAGTATCTACTTGCCGTCAGGTGAAACGTTACACTAAGCTGTTCCCGGCAGATATCCTGCTTTCCAAGAACTAGAGAGGACACAGCAGTCATGTTGCGGAGTCGGCCACATTGCCTCCGTCCCGGCGTCGCCATCCAATCGGCAGCTCTCCCCGTCCTCACGTTCACGCTTCTCTTATCGCTTCTGGGCTGCAGTCACTCAAAGACGCCGCTCATCCCTCAGCAAGAGTCCGCGATCGTAGTTCTCACGAATCCTGCCGCTCTCGTCGTCGAAACGTCAGCTGCACACTTTCGATTGCTGCCGTCCGGCTACCTTCAGTCCAGTCTTTTGCGCGGTGGACGAGAATGGACACTGGATGATCCGGCAGCCAACACCAGCGCTGATTATCCTGTCATCGCTGCCAGGGAGACTAGCGACTTCGTTTTGGACCTCGATCATGCCAAGGTCTCCGCCGCTTCGGGGCGGCTAGGCAGCAAGGGCAAGCGAATTGAAGTTTCGGGCAAGAGTTCCTCATCGCCTTCGCTAGAGAAACAGCTTGTCGTGGAGTTCTACGATGACTTTCCGAACTTCGCGCTCACCACGGTTTCCTACAAGAATGTCGGATCGGCAGAAATCTTGCTGGACCGAGTCGTCATGCAGCAGCACATTTTGAATGCCTCCCTTCAGGACCGCGCGGTGCCTCCGTACGCGATGTGGTCCTTTCATGGTTCGAGCGAGGCTTGGGGCAAGGATGACGTGATGCAGATTGGCCCAAAATTCACGCGAGCCAACCCCATGCAGACCATGATGCACAACGATGAAAATCAAACTGGCGGCGGCATTCCCGTTGTCGCATTCTGGACGAAATCGGTTGGAGAAGCCATCGGACACGCGGAGACCGTACCTCTGCCGCTAAGCCTTCCGGTACACGCGCTTCCGAGCGGACAAGTCAATGCCAGCATCACCCTCGATGCGAAATCAAGGTTACAGCCAGGCCAGGTCTATACGACTCCGTTGACGTTCGTCGCCGTCTTTCATGGCGACTTCTACGAGCCTCTGAGCCTGTACTCGAAGATGCTGCAGGTCCGGGGCTTGAGTCTCGCCCATCCGACCGACGCCGACTACCAGGCAAACTGGTGTGGCTGGGGATACGAGATGGATTTCACGCCTAAGCAAATGCTGGGCACGATTCCGAAGCTGCAACAACTCGGCTTACGCTGGGCGACGCTGGATGCCGGCTGGTTCAAGTCCCGGGGGGATTGGGAGCCTCGGACTGATACCTTCCCCGATGAATCTCTTCAGAAGGTCGTGAAGGCATATCACGATGCGGGAATCCACCTCACGCTTTGGTGGATACCGCTCGTGGTCGAAGACGGACACGGCAGGGATATCCTCAACCATCGTCCGTACCAACTGTCGAACGTCGTCAAGCAGCATCCGGACTGGATGATCCTGGATGAAAAAGGAAATCCGGCGCGCGCCACCGCGGATCTCGGAGCCCTCTGTCCGGCTGTCCCTGAGGTGAAGCAGTATTACAAGCAACTGACGGAGCGGTTCATTCGCGATTGGGATTTCGACGGTCACAAGCTCGATTTTTCTTACACCGTTCCCGCCTGCTACAACCCCAAGCACCATCACAAATCCCCGAACGATTCGGTTGAAGCCGTGGGTGATGTCTATAAAATCATCCTTGAAACCACTCGTGCGCTGAAACCGGACAGCGTTACTCAGGCCTGCCCGTGCGGCACTCCGCCCAGCCTGGCTTGGCTGCCTTACATCGACCAGGCAGTCACCGCCGACCCAGTTGGTTCCAGGCAAGTCCGCCTGCGCACCAAGATGTACAAGGCGTTGTTGGGTCCGCAGGCCGCCATTTACGGTGACCACGTCGAACTCACGGAAGTGCAACTCAGCAACACGTTACACGAGGTGGATAAAGGACGTGACTTCGCTTCTGAGGTTGGCGTCGGGGCCGTGCTGGGAACAAAGTTCACGTGGCCCGACTATGGTCCGAAGTTCAAAACTGTCGAGCTCACACCTGAAAAGGAAGTCGACTGGAAAAAGTGGATAGACATCTACCAGGCGAAGATGCTTTCGCGCGGGGAGTTTCTCAACCTCTACACCTACGGTTACGATTCGCCAGAGGCGTATGCCATTAAGAAGGATGGTCGTATGTACTACGCCTTCTATGTCCCCAACAAGTCGAAATCGTGGAATGGGGAGATAGAACTCCGTGGGCTGGCGCCAGGAAAGTATCAAGTCACCGACTATGAGATGGGCAAGCAGCTGGGAGTGGTAGACGCCGAGTCGCCCAAACTCCACGTCGAATTTTCTCAACATTTGTTGCTCGAGGTGAGCAGCGTAGCGGAACATAATCGCCGCTAGTCCCACGCTATGCCTTTTTTTCTTGGAGGCCCAGTATGAAGTTCGATTCTCGTCACCTGTGCGGCGCCCTTCGGTCCGCCGCGATTGCTGCGCTCGTGCTGGCGACAGTGGCGCCGGCCACCTGGGCCCAGAAGGATATGGGCAATATTGTAGGGAGCGTAAAAGACGGTACCGGCGCTGTGGTCGCCGAGGCAAAGGTCGCTGTCACTGATGTCGATCATGGGACCGTATTCAACTCCACGACCAATTCCAGCGGAGAGTATGTCGCCGGTCCGTTGAGGATTGGCCGTTATACGGTGACCGTGGAGAAGAGTGGTTTCAAGAAAGCAGTCGCCGGCCCGGTCACTTTGAACGTGCAAGACCGTCTTGCTGTCGACATAACCCTGCAGGTGGGTGCTATCAACGAGACCATGACGGTCTCCACCACAACCACGCAGCTCGAGACCGAAACCTCAGAACTCGGACAAGTCGTGAATGGCCGCACCGCCACCACTCTCCCCCTGAATGGCCGCAATTTTGCGCAACTTGCGCAGCTCTCCGTCGGGGTCGCGCCCAGCGAACCGGGCTCGCGCACCGAGACCAGTTTCGGATTCAGTTCCAACGGTGCGCGCGCCTTACAGAACAATTTCTTGCTCGATGGCATCGACAACAACGCCAACCTTGGCGACGTGCTGAACGGGAGCGCATACGTTATCCAACCTTCGGTGGATGCGATTGGCGAGTTCAAGGTGGAAACTAATTCGTACAGTTCAGAGTTCGGCCGGGGCAATGGCGCCATCATGAATGCGGTCATCAAGTCCGGAACCAATGGATTCCATGGTGACCTGTACGAGTTCATTCGAAACGACAAGCTGGACGGACGAAATGCGTTCGATTTCCTGGGCCGGCAACCGTACCAGCAGAATCAGTTCGGAGCCACGCTGGGTGGACCGATTCTCAAGAACCGCACTTTCTTCTTCGTAGATTACGAGGGACTGCGCATTCGGCAGGCTCTTCCGCAACTGCTCCTGATCCCGACGCCGGAGATGTTAGGAGGTGATTTCTCCGGTCTCCTCGATCTTAATACGCCGATTCCAGGCGCTCTCGATTGCAGTGGTAATGCCACTTATCAGGGAGAGATCTTCAATCCACGTCTTACGCAAAGTACCGGATCCGACACATTCTGCGGCGTTCCCATTGCCGTGGACAGCGGCGGCGTGCCCACCAATATTTTTCCCAACTCTGGTCCGAGCGCAATCAATTCCGTGGCTGCCGGACTGGCAGCCTTATTCCCCGTTCCAAATGTGGATATCAACGGGAATAACTATCTTGTCGATCCCAAGAAGAGCCTTCAGCAAGACAATTTCGACGTCCGCGTCGACCATTCTTTTTCCGACAAAGATAACTTCTTCGCCCGTTTCAGTTACGAAAACCAACCCATCTTCACCCCGGGTCCCTTCACTAGCTTTCTGGATGGCGGCGGCTTCACTGCGGGCAATCAGGACAATGCCTATCGCAGCGCAGCGGTCAGCGAACTACATGCATTTTCACCGAAACTTCTGAATGAGTTCCGCTTGGGATACAACCGTATCAACTCGCATCGCGTCGAGCCGAATGCCAATACCGACGTGTCGGGACAACTTGGCCTGCTGGGCGTTCCCTTTCAACCCGGAATCGGCGGCCTCCCTTCGATTTGTTTTGCGAACTATTCGTGCGTTGGCAGTTCCGATTTTCTTCCCTCCATAGAAAAGCAGAACAGCTTTGTGCTGAACGAAAACGTGATCTGGATCCATGGTCGCCACTCATTCAAGTTCGGCACCGAGCTACGCAAGGAGCAGTTCACTATCTTTCAGGACTCCGCTCCGCGCGGCGACATGAGTTTCGCTCCCGACTTCACAAGCAATCCTGCGCTTCCAACCAATCTCGATGGCTCGCCCACTGGAGGGGACGACATCGCGTCTTTCCTGTTGGGCGTTCCGGATGGCGCTAGTATTGTCAACCTGCATGGCGTGGACTATCACCGAAACACGTTCGCCTTCTTCGGACAGGACGATATCCGGGTCAGTGATCGGCTTACACTGAATCTGGGGCTTCGTTACGAAGTCTTCATGCCTGCCACCGAAGGAAAGAACCAGCTCGGGACGTTCGATTTCCGAACCAACACTCTGATCGTACCGAAAGGGACAACCGCGCAGCTCAACCCGGCCATTGCTTCGTACTTGCCCCTGCAAGCGACCGCGTCGAACGGATTGATCAGCCCCGATTACAGAGACTTCGCACCGCGCCTGGGCCTGGCTTTCAAGCTCACCAACAACCTGGTGGTGCGCAGCGGCTATGGAATCTTCTACGGCGGCGTCGAGAACGGTCCGTTCTCGTTTCCCAGCCCTGGGTTCAATCCCCCATTCTTCATCACCCAGTCATTCAGTTCTCCCTGCGGCAATCCCGTTCCGGCCAACGCAAACGCTGGCGACCCTGGGAACTGCGCAATCGGGGTAAAGCTGACGCCCAACCAGCCGCCGGATACCAGCCTAATGATCAACAACTTCTGGACTCAGGGTTACCCCGCCAATTCGCTGGTGGACCCGAACAATCCGCTGTTGTACTCGATCGATCCTCATCTGAAGACGCCCATGATGCAGCAGTGGCATCTGGGCGCGCAGTATCAGTTACCCGCCGACACGGTAGTCGAGCTTTCTTATGCTGGCTCTCGCGGCCAGCGGCTCTATGGTTTCTACAATGGCAATCAGGCTACTCCTAGTACTGATCCCAATGCCCCGCTGGCGGACCGCCGGCCCTTCCCTTCTGTGGACGGAACGATTGATTCTTTCCGCTCCGACACTTTCTCCAACTACAACTCCTTGCAGGCGCGAGTGGAGAAGCGGGCATCACATGGGCTGCAGTTTGAAGCGTCCTACACGTACAGTCATTCCCTCGATGATGCTTCCAGCGCCAGCTTGGGATCGCTAAACAACGGCGACTTCCGCGACCAGCGGTTCCCTAAAATGGAGTATGGCAACTCCGACTTCGACGTTCGTCACCATCTGGTCGTCAGTTACGCCTGGGACTTGCCATTTGGAAAAGGCAAGGTCTTCGCCGGAAATGCTTCTGGATTCTTGAACCGGGTGATCGGCAACTGGCAAGTGGCTGGAATCGTATCGGCTTCCACCGGGAACTGGTTTACGGTCACCGATCCTTTTGTGAACAGCTCAAATACGGATGGTGGTGGCACGGTGGGATTTAACTCTTCCCGACCAAATGTCGTCGGGAATCCCAATGGCAAACCCTGCGTGCCAGGAACGTTCTTCAATACCTGCGCATTTGCCAGCGATCTCGTTCAGGGTACGTTTGGAAATGAAGGGCGAAACATCACGCGCGGTCCCGGTTATCAGACTTGGGATCTGTCGATGCTGAAGGCGTTTCCCGTGCGCGAGCAGATGCGAGTCGAGTTCCGCGCTGATTTCTTCAATCTGTGGAACCACGTGAACCCGCTCTGGGGGCCGATCGGGGCGGCTGGCCAGGTTGAACCGGTTGCGATCGAGACCGGAACGCCCCAGTTCGGGCAATTGCAGGCGGCTCGCGATCCGCGATTCATTCAGTTTGCGATGAAGTTTTATTTCTAGCGGCACGCGCTTCCCCGGCGTGGGGGGCGAGTGTAAACTCGCCCCTATCATTTTTTCGAACGACCAACAGCATGCCAGTAACTCAACCCGTCTCCGCTGCGTCTGCACCCACCCTCCGCCGGACTCTCGGCCTTTGGGATTTGATTCTCTACGGAATGATTGTCATTCAGCCCACAGCCCCCATGCCGGTCTACGGGATCATGAGCCAGCGCGCGCACGGCCACGCGGTCACCACCGTTCTGATCGCGATGGTGGCCATGTTGTTCACGGCTATCAGCTATGGGCGCATGGCGCGGGCCTACCCCAGCGCCGGCTCGGCATTTACTTATGTCGGATCCGAAATTCATCCCGCGCTGGGATACATCACCGGCTGGGGCATGGCGATGGATTACATGCTCAATCCGATCGTTTGCACAATCCTGTGCAGCAAGTTCGCGCTGAACTTTTTCCCCGAGATTCCCTATCCGGTGCTCGTGGTTCTGTTTATTGCAGTGTTCACCAGCCTGAACCTCTTTGGAATTCGAACCTCGGCTCGCATCAATGACACGCTCGCAGCTGCCATGGGAATTGTGATCCTGATATTTCTGGCTGCGGCTGCTCGTTACGTCTTCAGCACGCCCCATGATGGCATCGCTTTCTTCACTCGCCCCTTCTACGATCCGCAGACGTTCTCCGCTCCGGCCGTGCTGGGAGGAACTTCGCTGGCAGTATTGACCTATATCGGATTTGACGGAATTTCCACTCTCTCTGAGGAAGCCGAAAATCCCAAGCGCAACATCCTCCTGGCCACGGTGCTCGTCTGCCTGATTACGGGCGTCCTGGCATCGGTCGAGGTTTATGCAGCACAACTCGTATGGCCCGGCTCGCAGCCCTTTCCTGATGTGGACACCGCCTATGTCTCCGTGGCCGGACGAGCTGCCGGCCACTGGCTATTCAGCCTCATCAACGTGACCCTCCTCGTGGCGACCGTCGGATCGGGCATGGGATCGCAGCTGGGAGCCGCTCGCCTGCTGTATGGGATGGGCCGGGGCAACGCGATTCCAAAATCATTTTTCGGCGCGATCGAACCCAAGCGGCGTATTCCGCGCAACAATGTTTTGTTCGTCGGCGTCTTCGCTCTGATCGGCACTACATTCCTGACCTTTGAGCGGGCTGCTGAGTTGCTGAATTTTGGCGCCCTGCTCGCGTTCATGGGAGTCAATGCCGCTTCGTTCACAAGGTATTTCTTGCGCGAACGTAAGCGGGACTTGAGTAACTTCCTGGTGCCGATTCTCGGATTCACCGTTTGCTTGCTCTTGTGGTTGAACCTGAGCCGTCCCGCCAAGATCGCCGGGGTGATTTGGATGACGCTCGGCATCGCCTACGGAGCATACCGGACCCGTGGCTTCAAAGCGGAGCTGGTCTCCTTCGACATTCCCGACGAAACGAACGGAGCAGCGGAAACCGCGAGTTAGTCAGGCAGGCACGAGAGGGAGAACCGGGCAACCGAGAACCCGCCGGCATTTACTCAGGAGGAAATCGTGGCTATTATTTTGCGTCTTGTTCAGCAGTACCTTCCGTCCCACAAACAGCAGTTTCACGCTCTGGAGAAACAATTCGCTGAATTGGAGCATCGCGGCATCCTACCGCGAGGTGAGCGCCTGGCTCCAATATCCAGCCGCGAACCCGCAAATACGATTGTCTGGCAATGTCGATTTGACTCCCTCGCGGTCGCGGAGAAAGCTCTCAAGGAAATCGAGAATAGTCCCGAACACACGGAACTGGCCGGTAAGCAACATCCCTTGTTCCAGCAGAGTTGGATCGAATTTTACGAAGTGCTGGAATACTGAATTGTTTCCGGGCTGGAGGTCGCGGGGGAACTAGGCTGGGCTAAGCCGGCAGTGAAAGCGAGAAAGCCAGTCGGTTCTGCATCGTATTCCACGCTTTACCAAATAACAGCCAGGTTATGACAGAAAGAAATTCAAGGGCTTTCTATACAGCGTCGCCAGTTCGCTGAGCTCCACGACGTCTACCCGCCGCTCGCCCGATTCAATCTTCGACACAAACGACTGGGGCCGTTTGAGTCTACTAGCAACTTCGACCTGGCTCAGCGCAGCTTCGATTCTGGCTTCTTTCAATCTGCCAAGGAATTGCGTCGCTTGTCCAAAAGCTAGGGCCGAGTCGAAGTGATAAGCGAGATCACTTTATTCATCGTTGTGGGGTCATCGTCAAAGCCGCCGTGAGTTGTGCTCTGGGACGATTCACCCGGAGCGTCAATCAGAGTAACGTTCGGCAGGTTCAACGGCAGGATCTGACTGGCGAAGTATTTCTGCATGCCGAGAATCGGTGTCACCTGACCGTGCTCAAAGGACTGTGAAACCAGATAAAGAAGCGAGCGGCTATAGCCGAGGATTGGCTCGCAGGTGTGGTCTTTCTGCTCGATATCGTCTAGGAGACTGAACTGGTTGTAGGCTTTGATTGTACCGTTTTGGATGCAGGGGACGACTTCTGCAATGAAGCTGTCAGTGCGAACAGCGGGAGCCATGAAGTTAACGGTCTCAAATCGCCATCCAGCCCTGCTGAGGCGATCGACAATAAGGCTGTGGACGATGGCGCCCGCAGAATGGCCGATAAGGTGTAGCCGCACTTTGGAGTTGTCTCCGAAGTAGGGAGAATTCTTGCAAGCCGCATAGAGCTTTAGGCCACCACTCGCCGGATAACTGGAGAGGCAGTCGGCATTCTTCTTCATCTCGCCCCATACGGCGGTTCCGGGGACAGCAAGCAGCTTTTCGAGCCTGGCGTTCCACCAGCTTTTAACTCTGTCCAACATTCCACCGGCCGTACGTACCTGTTTGGCTAGAAGGTCTTCGGTTTGATCCTTCAGAGTTTCGAACAGGCCGGTTTCCCACATAAGAAATATCGGAAACACTTTCGCATCATAGAGAGCCGGAATCCATTTCGCGGCCGTTTCTGAGGCGGCGTCCTCCGAGACGAGGCCGCCGTGGGCGTAGATGGCAACGTCCATTACGTCCCCGTCCTTAAGACCCCAAGTCGAGCGGGCAATAGCGACCTGCTGGTTGACTAATGCATCTACATCGGAATCTTGAGTACGGAAGTCGCCTGTGTTGCTCAAAAGGCCGTTATTAGCCATGTCAATGATGAAGGGATTGATTTCCCGGTTTCGGAGGGTGCCGTCACTGGCGAGACGGACCTTCCCTGATTCAACACGCAAGGACTTGGAGGATGCAATTTCAGAATGCAGATCAGTCATCACGCCGAGTTGCGCGACCCAGCAATCCATCGCGTTCTCAGTCCAATCATCGTAGGTGAGAATGGCGCGGCCATTGCTGCCCCAGTTGGTATCCCAGGAATTGTGAACGATGAAACCCTCGCGGGTATATCCCACGATAGCGAACGCGTGCGCGCCATCGCTGGCGTGAGCCTTCTGGTGGGGAATGATCCAGATGTCAGATTTTGACTTTGTCTTTACATCGCTTCCTTCATCCCAGCCGCTGTGAGCTACGGCACTGGCGTAGAGAACTCCGATCTCATTTATCGCGACTTGCATATCTGTCACGGAACGGGCATCCACGCGGTAGTAGGCGCCGAGCGGCCGGCGCACCGCATCCAGCCACCAATCGTGCGACGCGTCCTTGTCGTCAGCGATTGGCTCCGGCATATCGAGGTTCCGCCAGAGGTGGGCCGCACAAGCTCCATGCTTGTACCAGCCTTTCATCCCACCGCGCAGGCTGGACCCTGTGTCTGCCGTGGGCGAGCCAGGGAATTCGTCATAACGCTTGGCCATTGAGTAGAGCATGAAGGGCGACACTTCGTATTGGGCAGGTTTTCTCTTAGCGGCGAGTTGTAGATGATAGATCACGCTAGCAAGAGCAAAGCCTGTACACGCATTGGTCTGACGTTGATTCAGGACAGGAATGCTTACTCTAGGCGCGAATACTTCAGCAGGAATGATTTTGACTGACGGGATATAAGGACGATCACGGAGGTCTATGCTATCCGGGACAACATTGCGGAGGAACTTTGGAAGCGCGCTGTTCCTACGCTTAACGGACGTCACTCTTTTCGATGGAGTTACTTTCTTTTTGGCCATGACGGGAAGTCTCCTGAATCATTGCGTAGAACGGTGGAACGAATCTCGCGTCGTATACCAGAATGCAGGCTGCCGGGAGCAGACACTTTGGTAGGTGAGCTCACGAATCGCAAACGGGATGGCCTCTAAGGGAGCACAAGATATTTCTCTCGTCAAGGCTAAAGTTGAATAAGGAAAGAGGTCTGCAGCACGCGGATCAGAGTGTCAGCAATTTGCGTCATTTTACACAGGCGCCTTTTTCGCGTGATGATAGTTGGATCAGCTCTGTCAAGGCTCTCCCGGCAAATGGTGGCTGCTCTACGACTACGAGCACGTTCCGGTGATTGGAAGTCAGCGGGCATCGGTATGGGAGATCCATCCCATAACGAAAATCGAGGTGAAACGGAACGGCCAGTGGGTCAACCTGGGGCAGTAGGAGGGAAGCTGGCATTCGATTTTCTTCGTGCCCGCGATGATCTCGGCTAGCCACTCGCGTTCAATCGTCGTCGTTATCCGTTCGTTGTGAACTGTCATTTTGTGTGTCTTGTAATGGAAACGAACGAGGGAAGTTCGTGCCGCCCGAACGACAAGTAGTGTCCTTTCCTAGATTACTGACTGGCGCTCACGATAAA
Organism: Candidatus Sulfotelmatobacter sp.; assembly: GCA_017883425.1. GTDB lineage: Bacteria > Acidobacteriota > Terriglobia > Terriglobales > Acidobacteriaceae > Sulfotelmatobacter. The sequence continues at coordinate 23,113 of JADGNP010000013.1, forward strand.
TTCTCTGTTGCTCTTGAACTTTGTAGTGGCCGTCGTGACTGTTAGGAAGCCCGTGGTCGCCCCGCTTGGAACCACGGCTGTCAAATAATTATTGGACATTACTCTAAACGTCGCTGCCGTCCCATTGAATAAAACCGATTTTGTCGTCTTCAGTCCTTGACCCAGCACACCCACAGATGTACCGATTTTGCCTGCGTTGCTGAGTAGCGCAATGAAAGGGTGCATTCCCACATCGAGGCTATACACAACACCTCCGCCGTATGCCCCTCCGGTCGATGCGATTCCGTATATCCTGCCATTCGTGTGCTGCATCGCCGTGCCTACGAGCCCTGCACCATCAGTTCCATTGAGAGCAACCAGTTGCGTGTAAGCCCCAGACTTCGTGATCTTGAATAGAACTCCGTCGTTGTTGGGGCCTCCGCGATATGTAGACCCATATAGATTCCCGTCCGTGCCCAACACGAGACCTCCTACAGGCACGCATCCGACTGACGAGCACTGGTTAACAAAATTGTGGAGTACTTTCAATCTGCCATTCGTGGTCACGTTGAAAACTACTCCGCCTCCCAGCGTTCCGCCTTGAGCCTCGGTGCCGTACAGGAATCCTTTCGAATCTTGCACTAGAGGAGCGTACCCCCAACCTCCGTGTGTTGTGTCGAAGTTATAAAGCACGTTTATCACGCCTGCTGATGACATACTGTAAACGGTCCCGGAGCCGTTGGAGCCGCCAGCGTAGGTCGTAGAATAGAAATTGCCATCCATGCCCTGTAACAGAGGAGCAAAGAAGGCCGAGCCGGGAAGAGAGTTCGTCAAGGTGCTCAAGATCGTGTAGCCAGAGTCGGCGCTGTATTCATAGCTGATTCCCGTATTCGTGCCTTCCGCGACGCCAGTCATGCCGTAGAAGTTGCCATCATTGCCCAGAGTAGGTGCAGTTAGAGGCCCACTTCCGTCTGTCAAACCTCCGGCAAAATAGTGGAGAGTCGTCAAAACACCATTCGGTGTAATCTTGAAGAGTGTTCCGCCCTCTGAAAGCTGACCAACAAGATTCGATTGAGTCGTTCCGTAGAAGTCGCCGTCTGTACCCAGTACCAGCCCGCCATAGGGATAGAGTCCATCCGTTCCGTTGAAGTTGTAGAGAGTCGTCATTGTTCCTACGGGCGTAATTTTGAAGACTGTGCCAAATCCGTAAGTACCACCGAATGAAGCGGTCCCGTAAAGGTTTCCATCTCGACCTTGGGCGAGCAGCGACACGTAGGTTGGGCCGCAACCTTCGTTAGCACAGTTGAAGTCGTGGAGATCGACGTAGGTTTGAGCATTGGCACTAACCACCGCCAAGTAAGAACAAATGATCACCGCGACGATTCCGGAATACGCTTCCAGTCTTGCCTTCATCTGAATCTCCTTCGATTGAGCCCAGCCATTCTGGACTGACTCCCAATGGAGGTCAACAAGAACTTCCCGTGGCTGTGCATTGCTGATCTGGTGCGATAATTCCCGCCGATGGTTTCTACGAGTGGCAGCGAAGGGGAGGCTCAAAGCAGTCTTTTTGCTTTGAAGTCAACGATGGGCAGCTTTTCGCCTTCGCAGGAATCTGGGATCGTGCCGCGAGTGGCGCGTGAAGGTGTGGAGGATGCGCGGAGCGTGACTTTGGATGCGAGTTATAATCACTGCTTCCACCGGAAAGTCATATTTTAGAGAGTTCAACAAATGCGTCACCGGACCATGATGGTGTCGGTGCTGCTGCTTGCCGTTGTAAGTCTCGGGCAGCAGTTGACACACCGAATGAGCAATCAAGATGTTATCGACATGGTCTCGCTGGGACTATCGGATGATGTGGTTATCGACAAAATCCACGCCACCGACGCGACCGATTTCGACACAAGTGTCGCGGGATTGAAGACGCTGAAGCTCGGCAAAGTCTCCGATGCCGTGATCCGCGTCATGATAAACCCGCAGCTCCACGTTCGAAAGGCTGGTTCGAGAGCAAGGGAGGAAGTATCCGGAAATCGCGCACTAATATGCTAGGTGGGAAATCGTCAGGGCTAGCCTCGATAGCAGCGAAGCGCCGTTTGAAAACGGCCGCTGTGGCCGATCTGCAAAAGAGCGGGCAAGATCTTCGTCAGAAACTTCTTAAGTCATACGTACACGGCAACGTGATCGACCTCTCGAATGCTAGCGACTTCTACCAGCGGGAGGCCGCAGTCGCGGAGACGCTAGATGATTACGTCGAACGTCTGCCATCAGTGAAATACAAACTCAAGAACGGCTTCGACACTTATTTTGATCGGTCATTGCCAGTGTTTTTGTCCGGTCTTCCCTTGCAACCGGCCGATGCCCTTGCCCACTCGCTTTTTCAAATCGCTCACTCATGGGCAACCGGAATGTACGTGGGTTCTTTGCCCGGTGATTGGCGTTGTACACGGTCTGAAGCCCTGAAAAACGAATGGAAGCAGAGTTGGAAGCACATGGAGGAAGAGGACTGGGAGGCATTCCGCCAGTTGAGTTCGCCTCTCGCGCAGTACATAACGACTGCATTAGACGAAAAAGGCAAAGTGAATCATGAATTGTGTTACCTGCCGACAGCGCATCATGTTGAGTTAGGGGTTTCCTTCGTTCAAGACCGTCAGCAAACCCCCGAGATGCGCATCCTCATCAGGGGCGGGCAGCGGTGAGGTTCATGAGCGCATACGTCCGAAAATCACAGGGGAGAGTGGGGTCGAGGGACAACCGGGATGAATTGCAGAACCTTCGCGTGATTTTCGAATCTACGGTGAGCACCATCGCCAAAGAGTTCCTTGGGCTTACAAGACCGGGCAAAGGAAGACCTCGGGACGTTGGTGGACGGGCGGCATACCTGCTTTTTCATGAACAGAAACCGTTGCATTTGGTAACGCGGGAGCTGTGCTCTTTGCGTCAAGAGACGAACCACCTTTGTGATTCCAAATGTTCAGACAAAATGAAAAAGGCCGCGACAAATCATTTCAAACATCTGAAGCGAGAGATCCACTCCCTCGTAAAGTCAAGTAAGAAAGAATTCCAATAATTCTTTCCTGGGAAAGTATTTCTCGAATTCTTTCCCGCGTTCATTGATCATCCCTCCCTGTACGATCGTTTTCATCTTCTCACTGAGCAACGGACGCGCACTTTGTTTTGGGAAACCAAATGAGGGCCATGCGGCGGCTCCTGATTCGGCATGGGAGCCGTCTTGGTCGTGCACCAGATTACTAATGGTGGACCGTTTTCAATTAGAGGATCGCGAGTTTTAGCAGGAGCTATGGACATGAACATGTCGGCCCAGATTGCTATACCGATGAACGGCAGCAGCCAAAAACCAACATACGAGTTCATCGACTGCCGAGAACTTGCGCTGCGCTGGTGTCTGCCGGAGTCGTGGGTTCGTGAGCAAGTACGCGCACGGTCGGCAGATCCCCTCCCCCACGTTCGATTTGGAAAATACGTCCGCTTCCGCTGGGGTAGCCCGGAACTGGAGGATTGGGCCGAGCGGCGTATAGTATCGAGCAGCAATAGGGTAGTGGGACGGGCTCTCGGAAAGGAGAGCACATGAAGGGAACCCGTCATCAAGAAGGTTATCTGTATCGCAAGGGAAGTCTCTGGCTGCTTCGATACTACGACTCCGAGTTTGGAGCGGATGGTTCGGTTCGACGAGTCCAGAGAACCAAGAAAGTAGCAACGGTCGGACCGGAGTGTAAGAACAAGACTGCTGCTCGAGATCTCGCGAGGGAGTTCCTCGAATCGATCAACCTCGCAAGAAACACGCCTGAAAGTGCAATGACGCTGCTTCGATTCACTGAAGACCGTTACCTGCGGTTTGTCGAAGAACACAAGCGGATCAGCACCTTCCGGGGCTATCGGAACATGTGGAGGCGTTACCTGAAGCCTCGCTGCAACATCATGCTACGTGAATTCAGGACGGTTGACGGAGAACGTATCCTTGACTCCATCGCCAGGGAGCACAAGCTAACGTCAACGACGTTGGCCCACATCAAAGCATTCCTTTCGGGAAGCTTTCGATTCGCCAAACGCCAAGGTGTGATCAATTCAGAGAATCCCATACGGGACGTGGTCTTGCCCAAAGGCAAACCTGTCGGCGAAACTCACGCCTATTCTCTCAAAGAGATCGCACAAATGCTGAAGGTGCTCCCCGAACCGGCCTCGACGATCGTGGCTGTTGCGGCCTTCACTGGTGTCCGGAAAGGAGAGCTCCGAGGGTTGCTCTGGGAGAATTACGACGGCGAGCACGTATTGATCTCCCAGTCTTTCTGGAGGGACACGCGCTGGAACCGAAGACTCGACACAGCAAGGCACCCGTTCCCGTCATCGCACAACTGGCGCGATTGCTAGATTCGCACCGATGCCTATCAGGCAATCCCGCGAACGGGTTGATGTTTCTTAGCCCAGTGGGAAAGCCCGTCAACCTGGACGCTTTAGCAGCAGACGTCATCGTGCCTCTGGTCACCAAAGCAGGAATCCAGTGGCATGGTTGGCATGCGTTTCGCCGTGGCCTGGCGACGAATCTTCACCAGCTTGGAGTTCCCGACAAGATCATCCAACGGATCTTGCGACACTCCAACGTGGCAGTCACGCAGAACTGCTATATCAAGACCGCGGACTCCGAAGTCGCGGCGGCGATGCAGCAATTTGAGCGATC
>JADGNP010000666.1 GCA_017883425.1 Candidatus Sulfotelmatobacter sp.
CACACACCGCAGCTGGGGCCACGGCGAATGCCGACTGGTGGCCGAATCAGCTGAACCTGAAGATCCTGCACCAGCACTCTCCCCTGTCCGATCCGATGGACAAGGAGTTCAATTACGCGGAAGAATTCAAGAGCCTCGACCTGAATGCCGTGATCAAGGACCTGCATGCCTTGATGACGGACTCGCAGGATTGGTGGCCGGCCGACTTTGGCCACTATGGGCCACTGTTCATTCGTATGGCGTGGCACAGCGCGGGCACGTACCGCATCGGCGACGGCCGCGGCGGGGCCGGAGCCGGTCAGCAGCGCTTCGCACCGCTCAATAGCTGGCCCGACAACGTGAACCTCGACAAGGCGCGCCGGCTACTGTGGCCGGTCAAGCAGAAGTATGGGCGGAAAATCTCCTGGGCCGACCTCATAATTCTCGCAGGTAACGTCGCCTTGGACTCGATGGGATTCAAGACCTTCGGTTTTGGCGGCGGGCGCGAGGACGTCTGGGAGCCCGAAGAGGACATCTACTGGGGGCCTGAGGGCAAGTGGCTGGCGGACGAGCGCTACAGCGGCGACCGTGATCTTCAGAATCCGCTTGCTGCCGTGCAAATGGGTCTGATCTATGTGAATCCGGAAGGGCCGAATGGAAATCCGGATCCAATTGCCGCGGCACGGGATATCCGAGAGACCTTCGCCCGCATGGCGATGAATGACGAAGAAACGGTTGCGCTCATTGCCGGCGGTCACACCTTCGGGAAAACCCACGGCGCCGGCGATGCGGCACTGGTGGGCCCAGTGCCGGAAGCCGCCGGCATCGAGGAGCAGGGCCTTGGCTGGAAGGGCAAATTTGGCACGGGCAAAGGCGGTGACGCGATCGGCAGCGGCCTGGAAGTCATTTGGAGCACGACGCCTACGAAGTGGAGCAACAACTTCTTCACGAACCTGTTCAGCTACGAATGGGAACTGACCAAGAGCCCGGCCGGTGCGCATCAGTGGAGACCGAAGAATGGCGCTGGCGCCGGTACGGTGCCGGATCCGCACGATCCGTCAAAGCGTCGTGCGCCATCCATGCTGACCACTGACCTCTCCTTGCGGCTCGACCCTGCTTACGAAAAGATTTCACGGTGCTTCTACGAGCATCCGGATCAGTTCGCAGACGCGTTTGCGCGGGCGTGGTTCAAGCTGACGCACCGCGACATGGGGCCGATCTCGCGATACCTTGGTCCGCTCGTTCCGAAGGAGCCTCAGCCGTTTCAGGACCCTGTTCCCGCCGTGGATCATAAATTGATCGGGGAGCAGGACATGGCTGGTCTGAAGGCGAAGATCCTCGAATCCGGACTGTCGATCTCCCAACTGGTCACAACTGCCTGGGCGTCGGCGGCGTCGTTCCGCGGCTCGGACAAGCGCGGTGGGGCGAACGGGGCGCGCATTCGCCTCGCACCACAAAAGGATTGGGAAGTGAACCAGCCGGCCGAACTGGCGAAGGTTCTCAAGAAGCTGGAGGCGATCCAAAAGGAGTTCAACAGCTCGCAGTCCAACGGGAACAAAGGGAAGAAGGTCTCGCTTGCTGACCTGATCGTTCTGGGCGGCTGCGCAGCCGTCGAGCAAGCTGCGAAAAAGGCCGGACACGAGGTGAAGATTGCTTTCTCGCCGGGACGCACGGATGCTTCGCAGGAGCAGACCGACGTGCACTCATTCGCCGTAATGGAGCCGATCGCTGACGGGTTCCGCAACTATCTCCGAAGCGGACAGCCCCTGTCGGCTGAGGAGTTGCTGGTGGATCGGGCGCAGTTGCTGACGCTGACTGCCCCCGAGATGACGGTTCTGGTCGGCGGCATGCGCGCCCTGAATGCGAACTTCGGGCAGGCCAAACACGGCGTCTTCACCAAACGGCCGGAGACGCTGACGAATGATTTCTTCGTCAACCTGCTCGACATGAACACGAAGTGGCAGGCCTCCTCTACATCCGATGGCGTATTTGAGGGGCGCGATCGGGCGACGGACAAAATCAAGTGGACCGGCACGCGCGTCGATCTCCTCTTCGGTTCGAACTCCCAGCTCCGAGCAATCGCAGAAGTCTATGCGAGTGACGACTCGAAGGAGGCGTTTGTGAAGGCCTTCGCGGCTGCGTGGAACAAGGTAATGAACCTTGATCGCTACGACCTTGCCTGAGCTCGGCGGAAAAGAGAGCTGTCCACTTAGTACTAACCCCCGTTCCTGTTGTTTGGATCGGCAAGACCGGAGGTGGCGCTTTTCTTGGCTCGCGCGGGCCGGATCGCGCCCCCTCTGATTCTGCTAGGGTCGTAATCGCTGAAGTCACCGAGTGGCTTGGAAGCTTTCGGTCGAGTACTGGAATCGATAAGACCATCAGGTTGCTCGATCGCGCTTCTTAACTTAGCAACGACCGTTCGCCTAAGCCTCTATCCGTGGGCAGATCAGAAACGTAGTGGGGCACAGCTGCGCTGGTTCCGCTTTGCTCATCCCGAAGCGTCCTGCACGACAGACTTCTCGGAGAGTGTCTTGTGCTGGCTGGAGCGGCCTTTGATTGACTCAGCAGAGTTTAGCCGATCGGAGAGCAACTATTGAGGATTGCACAATATTGTGACACTCAACCAATTGTCATTTCGAGCGCAGCAAGATTTGTCCGCGAGCGGACAGAGCTTGGGGAGTCGAGAAACCCGCTTTTCTGCCGCGTCCAACAGCAGGTTCCTCGACTACGTTCCGCCATCCGCGATGCGGATGACGGTACTCCGCTCGGAATGACAGACCGTATTAGGGGTGTCACAGTATTCAGCAAACCTCAA
>JADGNP010000667.1 GCA_017883425.1 Candidatus Sulfotelmatobacter sp.
TCGCGGGCGTGGGCACCCGCGCCACACTCGGCGACTTCGCCGGCGCGGAGGAATCGCTGTTCACTTCCGCGGTCTCCAGCGGCTCGCCGGGATGGTCCGGCGTTCCTTCCTCCAGATCGCTATCTTTCATCTTCGCGAGCAGCAATTGATGCTGGGGGGCGAGCGGCAGATCATGCGGCGCGTGCAGATATTCGAGCACCTGCTGCGAAATCCGGCGGAACACTGGCGCTGAGATCTGGCCGCCCTGGTGCTGTCCGACGGCGGAGTCCAGGATTACCGCGACCACGATCTGCGGATTGTTCACCGGAGCGAATCCGGCAAACGATGCGATATATTTCGTCTTCGAATACGCGCCCGTCGCCGGATCGACTTTCTGCCCAGTACCTGTCTTCCCCGCCGACGTGTAGCCCTCGAGAATAGCCCTGCGCCCAGTGCCGTGGGCATCGAGCACGACTTTCTCCATCATCGAGCGCATCTGGGCGGCGGTGTAAGGAGAAATCACGCGATGCGACGCGCCGGGATGAAATGCCACCGTCTGCGGCGTGCCCCGCGGTTGCACGGTTCCGGTGACGATGCGCGGGGCCACCCACACGCCGTCGTTGGCGAAGGTCGAGACGAGGCCGGCCAACTGGAGCGGCGAAATGCCGATCTCCTGACCCATCGAAATCGCTGCGATTGAAACCTTCGACCAGCGGCTCACCGGCTTGGTCATCCCGCGCGTCTCGCCCGGCAACTCAATCCCAGTCTGCTGCCCGAAGCCGAAGGCGCGAATGTATTTGTAGAATCGGTCCTCACCCAGGCGCAGCGCGATTTTGATCGAGCCCACATCGCTCGATGCCGCCAGCACGCCCCACACCGGCAGCAGGCCGTGAGGTTTCGCATCGCGGATGCGCATGCCGTTGTACACGATCGAGCCCATCTGGCAGTCGAACACTTCGTCCGGGTTCGTGACTTTTTCTTCCAGCGCCGCCGAGATCGTGACCAGCTTGAACGTCGATCCTGGCTCATACGCGTAACTCACCGCGCGGTTGGTGAGCGCGCCGGGCGTGATTTGCTTGCGGAGATTGGGATTGAACGTGGGGCGGTTCGCGAGTGCCAGAATCTCTCCGGTGTGCGGGTTCTCGACAATCACCGTGCCGGCGATGGCCTGCGTATCGTGAATGGCCTGCTCCAGCTCCTTTTCGGCGATGTACTGGATATTTTTGTCGATGGTCAGGACCAGGTTGTCGCCTTGGTCGGGCTGAGTCGCGACATCCGCGAACCACCGTTTGCGCGCATCGACCGAGATGAACATCTTTCCCGGGTGCCCGCGCAGTTCATCGTCGAACTCGTGCTCAATACCGCTTTGGCCGGAGTCTTCCATGCCGACCGAGCCGAGCACCTGCGCGGCCAGATCGCGCGCGGGATAAAAGCGCTTCGGCTCTTTCTGGAAGTGAATTCCCTGCAGCTTCAGGGAATTGATGCGCTCGATGGTCTCGTCGTTGGCCTTGCGCGCCACCCAGCAGAACGTCTTGTGTGCGCGGCAGTCCGCCAGCACGACGTTGTAGTCATCGCCCGTGATGCGCGTAATCAGAGAAACCGCGGTCGGAAGATCTTTGACTTCGGTGGGCACGGCGAACGCGGAATCCACCAGAACCGACATGGCCAACTCGTGGCCCGAGCGGTCGTAGATGACGCCGCGCTTGGCGGCCAGCGGGATGGCGCGCTGCTGCTGATGTCCGGCCTGTTTGACGAACTTGCCGTAGCTGAAAATCTGCAGGAATACCAGGCGGCCGCAGATGGCGACGCACCACAGCAAGAGGACGGCGCCCAGCAGGTAGAGCCGGGAATTCTTGCCGGAGGTGAGAGCAGAGGACGCCATAAATTGACTACTCTTTACACCTTGTCATTCCGACTGCGCGCAGCACAGAGGAGGAATCTGCTTTCCCTCTCGCACCGGCAAACAGCAGGTTCCTCGTCGCTGCCGCTCCTCGGAATGACAAAGAAAAAGACCCTAGACAACTGTGGCGGCCTACTTACAGACAGGCCGCCGCCGAGATCAGCCGAGCTGCGCTCGGCGTCCGGGTCCCTTCGACTTCGCCCAGGGCAAGCTCCGACCCGGCCCCACACAACCCTACCTACACAGACCTTGACCACTCAATCTTGCCAACACGGCCTACTGACCCGGGATCACCGTCACTGGAACTGCGCTCGCCATTATCGGGGCTTGACCATCGCCCGACGCGGCGTCCATGCGGATCACCTGTCCCGGTTCCGGCGGGACCAAGCCAATGCGGCGAGCCAGCAGGTCAATCCGCTCGGGATCGCGCAACGAGGCGTCTTCCAGGCGCAGCGCGTGGTTCATCTCGGTCTTGTCGCTGAGTTCACGTTTGGCCGATTCGATCTGGTAGCCGTACTCGATCGCCTTGAAGTGCTGCCAGGCATAAGTAAAGACCAGCAGGAACAGGCAAGCCAGCGCGGTGCCGAACTGTTTCATCTCGCGGTTGCGCCGCGGATCTTCCACCTTGACCAGACGGGAATTGTCGATCGCCTTGGAGAAGTAGATCTCGGGTGTACCTGTCCAAAATGAACGACGCTCTGCCGCTAGACCCATACTGCGAATTGTTGCCGCCGCTGCCGCCATTATGCCGCCCCCATGAAAATCTGGTCGCCCTCCGCTACCAGAATCTGCATCGCGAAAATCGCGTGCAACTCCTCGGCGACCTTCTGCTGTTCCGCCCTCTGTTCGGCCCGCTCGACTGCGGTCATCAAATCGCTGATCAATGTTCCCGTGTACATTCCTGCTACCTCAA
>JADGNP010000177.1 GCA_017883425.1 Candidatus Sulfotelmatobacter sp.
TCCCATTTTCTGAAACTCATCGAGAGTGGCACCGAGCAGACTCCGCCCAGCCGAAGACACATTCAGACGGGCAAAGGGAGAGCGATGAACAATGTGTCCGGGTGCGACGCGCTCGGTCTCGCCCGCAATCGTGGCCGCAATGACGCGCCCAGCGCCGTACTTCGCACGCAGCACCGTTAGATGGTCGATGCCATTCAGAAGAGGAACAATCGCCATTACCGAGTCAGGCTTCGTGATCGAAGCCAGGGCCGCGTCCAGTTGCGTTGCTTTCACGGCAATCCAGAGGACGTCAGCGGGTGGAACTTCCGCGGCGCGAGAAACCGCCGCACTGAAGTTTCCAAATGCGCTTTCCAGATGAAGTTGTTCGGGATACTGAGCGAGTGACTCCGGCCTCACCACCACGGTAACTGACGCGCCGCACCGCGCCAGGCAGGCGCCGATCAAGCCTCCCACACCGCCCGCGCCGAGAATCGCATGTCTCATGGGAGCCATGCGCGCGTCACTCCTTGTGCGCCGCGACCGGGACGCACTCCAGAATCTCCGCCTCGCTCAGCGTGTGGTCGCTCTGCTTGGCGCGCTGGTAGATGCGATCCACGATCCCGTCGCTCACCGGAATGCCGTGCCGCTCCAGCCACCACAGCACATTCGATTTCCCGCTCATCGGCCCGATATCGATAATCTGTTCCAGCCCAAACACGTGCGAGGGAACTCCCGAATACACGGTATTCGCCAGCACGACGTCGTCTTTGTGATACGCCTTGATGATCGCGGAGGCGTGCACACCGGTCGCCGTGCGAAACGCATCGTCGCCAACCACGGGATAATTGGCGGGAATCGGCACGCCCGTTGCCCTCGAGACCGTCTGGCAATACTGCTTCAGCTTGGTCAGGTCCTGCTCGTCCCAGGGCGCAATACCCATCAACTTCAGATTGACCAGCATCTGGTCGACCTGCGTATTGCCGACACGTTCCCCCAGGCCAATGGCGCATCCGTGAACGCAATTTGCCCCGGCGATAATTGCCGCCATCGAATTGGCAATCGCCAGGCCGCGGTCGCCGTGCCCATGCCAGTCCACACGAATCTTCTCGCCCGAGGGCTTCACCACTTCCGCAATCACGAATCGCACCAGCGCCAGCGCACCCATGGGCGTGGCGTGTCCAGCCGTATCGCAGATACAGATCGCCCGGGCGCCGCAACTGATCGCCGTCGCATACAACCGCTTCACCGTCTCCGGATCGCAGCGACTCGTGTCTTCGGTGACGTACATGACGTCAAGCCCCAGCGCAACCGCGTACCGGATGGCCTTCTCCGTCGTATGCAGAAGGAAGTCGTCGGTCCATCCTTCGGTGAATCTCCGAATCGGGCTCGATCCAATGAAGGTCGCGGCCTCGATGGGCAGCCCGGTCTTCTGCACGATCTCGGCAATCGGGCGAATATCATTCTCATGCGTTCGCGCCGCGCAGTTGGCGCGAATCTTCATCTTGTGCGCGACTATCTCGCGTGCCAAGGCAGTCACAGCCTCAACCGCGCGCGGCCCCGCTCCCGGCAGGCCGAGAGCCAGCGAATGGATTCCCAGCGTCTCCATCAAATGAAGGATCTCAATCTTTTCCGCAATCGAAGGATCGCGCACCGAAGGCGATTGCAGCCCATCGCGCAAGGTCTCGTCATTGATCAACACCGGCCCCGGTGGCTTCAGTCCCGGCGGATGGTTCTGGTTCCAGTCGTAGATGAGGTCAGGAGTGTTCATGGAAAAAAGCTGCTAGCTCCTAGCTGCTAGCTTCCAGCAAAGCTCATGTGGGGACAGCCGCCCTCGGCTGTCCGGCCGAGCGAAGCTCGGCTTGCTCTTAGCCTGTTTAATACTGGGTAAGCGAGCCCCCGCGCTCGCATTTGCTTTCTCGGACCTCTGCACTCCGTGCGCGCAACTACTTCTTCTCGTCCTTCGGCGGCAGCGTCAACCCAAACACCGAGATCATCCCCTGCCCCGCGACGTTTATCTTCGTCTCCCCCGGAGTGGGCAGATAGAGCGCCTTGCAGTTTTCGCAACGATACACTTCGGCCTTCGGTCCCCAGGCCTTCTCCACGTCGCCACACTCGCGCTCGACCACGTCGGTCATGTAGAACCAGAGCTTCAAGTGCCCGCCGCAGAACTTTCCCTTCTCATTTTTCTCGTTGCAGGCACGCTGTCCGGCCTTCTTGATCTTGACCTTATGGTTGGGAAGCTGCGGAATATTCTGGGAGCCGGAAGCGGTCACTTCGCTAGTCGCCAAAGGACGTACCCCTCGTTCGAGCGGCCCAAACGCCGCCGGATTCGGCCTTACGCGGTCATTGTAACCGAAACGCAGCAGCCGAAACATGGGCCGCCCGAACGGATGGTGATTCAGTTGGCACCGTGCTCCTCAAGGTTTGCGCAGCGAACTTCGCGAATCCTTTGCGCCCTCTGCGGTTAAATTCCTTCTTACCGCAAAGTTCGCTGAGAAATGCCGCCAAGAACGCAAAGCAACACACCCGAACGCATTCAGACCAATCCGACCACAGAGGGTCTCTGCTAGTCTGTCACTTCAGTTATCAAACTCGTGCGCCGGAAGGGACTGGGCCGTCCGGACACCTCATCCTCATAAGGGAACGCATGATCACGATCGTTTCGGGCCTGCCGCGCTCAGGCACGTCTCTCATGATGCAAATGCTGGTCGTCGGCGGCATGCCCGTGCTCTCCGACGGCGAACGCCGGGCCGACACCGATAACCCGCACGGCTACCTGGAGTGGGAGCGGATCAAGCAACTCCCCAGCGATCCGGCCTGCATTGCTGAAGGGGAAGGCAAGGTCGTCAAAGTGATCTCGCGGCTGTTGCTCTCGCTGCCCGCCGGCCGCGAGTACCGCATCGTCTTCATGCAGCGTCCGCTGCCGGAAGTGCTCGCCTCGCAAGATGCAATGTTGCGCCGCCGTGGAACCTACAAGGAAGGGGCCGACTCCACCGTCATCTCCGCCGCATTTGAGAAACATCTGCGCGAGGTCTACGCGTGGCTCGACAGCAAGCCCTACGTCAAGGCCCTCCGCGTTCAATACCACGAGGTGTTGAGCAACCCGAAAGATATCGGCCAGCAACTCGCGCAATTCCTGGGGATCCCGCTGGACCTGGAAGCGATGGTCCAACAAGTGGACGCTTCCCTGTACCGCAATCGCTCCAAGTAATTCGCCGGCACGGCGCGGTCAGAACTCGAGCTCCGGCTTGGCTTGGTCGGCACCCACTCGCCCTGCCTCGATGTCAGCCACGTAATAGTTCTCGCCCTTCACCGGCGCACGCGCGATCCGCCGCAGGATCGCAATCTGTCCAACATGCGTCAACGCATCGGCCACCGGCCCCTGAAACAACTTCTCGAATGGAGCGTGAACCGGCTCGCTGGAAGCCAGGAAGACGTCGAACTTCTTAAGCGCGGTGAAAAATCTCTCAACCTCCTGCTCCCACGGCAAAGGTTTCGAGTCGTGCCATTTCTGCTGGCCCAGGGCAATCGACAACCCCCAGTCAAACAGATCTCCCACATGCGCCAGAATCTGCCCCGCAGTACGGACTCCTTCGCCCGCCCGAAATTCCGAGAAGCCCTCAGGGGCCTGACGCAAGGCCTTTCCGCCTCGATAGGCCAGCGTGGCCAGGGTGTGCCGCAGCAATTCGCGCTTGGGATCGGTGGCTGGCTTGGAATGAGTAGGATTGCTCATGCCGACAAGATTACACTGGTTCACAGGAGTCGAAAAGCATGGCGAAAAGAGTCCAATCCGCTTCTGCCCCACGAGGTTCCGTCGAGGAACACGAGGTCCAGCCAGGTTCTGCCCCACCCGCTGCCGTCAGCCGGGACAACGCCGAGCATTATCGCTGGGGAGTCGATTGCGACGGCTGGCATCTCGTGAAAGACGCGCAGCTAAGCGTGATCGAAGAGTTCATGCCCCCGGGCGCGGCCGAGATTCGCCACCATCACGAGCGCTCCCAACAGTTCTTCTACATCCTGACCGGCGAAGTCCTCATGGAAATCAACGGGCAGAACACGCTGCTGCCCGCCGGAAGCGGCGTCCGAATCCTGCCCGGAACGCGCCATCAGATCCGCAATCCATCCTCCGGCCCAGTGCGCTTCCTGGTCATCTCGCAGCCTCCAAGCCACGGCGATAGAATTGACGAATAACTCAAGGAACAACCGTCTCCGTGGGGACAGCCTCGACTCATGTGGCGACGGCCGCCTCGGCCGTCCGGCCTGGGCGAAGCCCGGCCGCATCTAGTTATAACTGCTTGCGCCGAACCACCCCCGCCGCCCGCAACGCCCCGCGCAGCCGCGTCCCCAGCCCGCGCGCGAACTGCATATCCAGAAAGCCTTCCATCTGCCGCCGGAAGCTCTCGCCGTAGCCATGCCACCAGACTTTCTTCATCCCCGGCATGCGATCCATATCGAGGTACTTCACCCTCACCATTTCATCCAGCCCGAAGCGCCCGTGGGTGCGGCCCACGCCGCTGGCCTTCACGCCGCCGTGCGGAGCTTCGCTGATCCCGAAGCACGAAATCACGTCATTCACCATGACGGTGCCCGCATGGATCCGCCGTGCCAGCCGCTCGCCCCGCTTCCGGTCGCGGGTCCACACGCTCGCCGCCAACCCGTATTCGGAATCGTTGGCCAGCCGCACCGCTTCGTCGTCGTTGTCGCACGCCATCACCGGCAGCACCGGACCGAATGTTTCTTCCCGCATGATGCGCATTTCTTGCGTCACGTCTGCCAGCACCGTCGGAGCATAGAAATTTATTCCCCGTTCCGGCAACCGCGTTCCGCCCGCCAGAACCCGCGCCCCGCGCGCCTTGGCGTCTTCCACGTGCGATTCCACGATCCGCACTTGCCGCTCCTGGATCATCGGGCCCACATCGGTGTGCGAATCCATGCCATTGCCCACGCGCAACTGCTTCGTCTTCTCCGCGCATGCCTTCGCAAAAGATTCATACAAACTGCGATGCACGTAACAGCGCTCGACCGACAGGCACGCCTGCCCTGCGTTGACGAACGCTCCCCACACGGCCGCGCTTGAAGCCACGTCCACGTCGGCATCATCGAGCACCAGCATGGGATCCTTCCCGCCCAGCTCGAGCACCACCGGCAGCAAACGCTCTGCCGCGGCTGCTGCGATCCGTTTCCCGGTCGTAACGCTGCCGGTAAACACCAGCTTGTCGATCGGCGAACGCAGCAGCGCCGCTCCGGTCGGCCCCTCTCCCACCACCACCTGAAACACATCCTCGGGGACGCCCGCCGCATGCAGCAATGAGGCCAGTTCCAGCGCCACCAGCGGTGTCAACTCCGAAGGCTTCAGCACAACCGCGTTGCCCGCTACCAGCGCCGCCAGCGTCTCCGTCGCGGGAATCGAAAATGGATAATTCCACGGCGAGATGATCCCGATCACGCCATGCGGTTCACGCACCAGCCATCCGCTCTTCAGTTTGGAGACCAGATTCCCATGTGGCACCGGCTCATCGCGCAGCAACCCCCACGCCTGATCGATCAGAAATCGCGCCGCATCCAGCACCACCAACACTTCGGTGACGAGCGCCTCCACCACCGGTTTGCCGACTTCGCGCGTGATGGCCGCCGCGATCTCAGATTTCCTGGTGTACAACTTTCCCTGGAACTCGCGCAGCACGGCAATCCGCCGTCGCAGTCCCAGCTCAGCCCATGCCGTCTGTGCGGTTTTCGCTCGCGCCACGACAGCCTCAACCTCGCCTTCGCTCGCGCACTCGAACTCGCACAGAACTTCGCCCGTCGCCGGATTCACCGATGCAATCTTCCGCGCCACGATTTGTAGATCAGTAGCCATAAATAAATCTTAGTCCGTAGAGCCGCAGCTTGCTACATCTCTCCACACAATGTTGCGACCTCGCTGCCGTGGAGAATGCAAGTCCACAAAGCCTCTCCCGAATTCGCATCCTTTGCGATCTCTGCGGCTTTTCTCTGCGTCCTTAGCGGTTAAAGGCTTTTCCCACTCCCCCAAAAGAACGTAACCGCAAAGTTCGCTAAGAAATCCGCGAAGAGCGCAAAGAAAAGCACTCGCCCGTCGTCGTAAAATGCTGCGCTACTCACCACCGGCCACTAGTACTCAACGCTGACGAGATACAATCCACTCGCGGGCGCGGTCGCACCGGCCGCCGATCGGTTCCGCGCCTCGAGGATGCGCGCTATATCCTCAACCTGCAACGTCCCCTTGCCCACAAGTATGAACGTGCCCACCAGGTTCCTCACCATGTGGTGCAGAAATCCCGAGCCCCGAACCGTGTAGATCAACTCGTCCCCCAGCCGCTCCCACGACGAAGAAAATATATTCCGGACATTGGATCCGCCCGCAGCGCCAACCTCGGATCGCCTGGTGTGGGACCGGCTCGTGCCTGTGTGGGACGTGCTCGTGTGGGACCGGGTCTCTGACCCGGTCGCGGGCCGCAGGCCCGCCGCTTCCTCGCGCCCCCGCTCCGGGTCCACTGCCGCGAACGAAGTGAAATCATGCTCGCCCATTACCAAACGTGCCGACCGAGCCATCTCCTCTTCCGCCAGCCGGTACGGGTAGGGCCACACATACCGCGCCAGAAACGGCGGACAGATCGGTTCTCGATAGATTCGATAGCGATAGGTTTTCGCACGCGCCGAATGCCTCGCATGAAAATCCGGCGGCGCCTCCGCCACTTCCAGCACCCGCACCGATGCCGGCAAAATATCGTTCAGCGCCTTCACAAAGTTCCCGGTGGGGACGGAAGACTCCGTGACAAACGTCATCACTTGCGCCAGGGCATGCACTCCCGCGTCGGTTCGCCCCGAGCCTTGCGGCAATACCTTTTCCCCGGTAATCCGTCCAATGGCTGAGGCCAGTGTGCCTTGCACCGTGGGTGCGTCGGGCTGCACCTGCCAGCCGGAGAATTCCGCCCCGTCATAGGAGAGAGTCACTTTGAGATTGCGCATCCTGCGATCTTTCGAGTCCCGCACCATCGCCGCATCATCCAAACCGATTCGGGCTTTGCCAGCAATTTACCAGTTCCACGAACAACGCGGTGCAAGTCAAGTTCAGTTCCGGTCAGATATACTGAATGGTTTCCGCGGAAACCCGGTCTTTAAGGCTCGAGACCTCTCTGCCACTACGTCCCAGGAAACACAGAGCGCAGGAAACCAAGATGGAAATGAAAAGCGCAACCCCGGGGAAGGTTATTTTTCTCCCAGCTTTCCGGAACCTTCCGCCGGTCCTTTGCGTATCAATGCCTGAGTAGGACTTTATTCTGGGCAGTTTGGCCGTCTCAGGCGAAACCCAAGTGTATTCGTAGAAAGATCTTAATCAGTTGGTTCTTAAACGAACTGGTGCTAACGAACGGAGAAGAGTAGATGCCATTCGCACGTTTTATGCCGACCGTCCGGCTCGCCGCCGCTGCAAGCCTATTCCTAACGTTGACCGTCACGTGCTGGTCCCAGGAGCCTCCCGCGGCTCCCACCCCGCAGAATACGCCGGAAGCGCGGCCCCTGCCGGTCTTGAACTATGCCAAACCGGTGTCGCATTTTCCCAACCCGATCGGGCCGTACACGCCCCGGCACCTGGCCGCGCCGAATCTTTCGAACACCTCTCGCATTGACCAACTCATGCATGACGGTAAGCTCTACCTGTCGCTGGATGACGCCATCGCTCTCGCGCTCGAGAACAACCTCGATATCGCCATCGCGCGCTACAACCTGAACATCGCCGATACTGACATCCTGCGCGCCAAAGCGGGTGCGGCGACACTCGGCGTGAACTCCGGCGTGGTGCAGAACACTCCCGGTGGGGGCGTCGGCGGACTCGGCGGACAGGTCGGCTCGGGCACCGGCGGAACCACTCTCGGTGCGGGAGGAGCCGGCGCCGGCGCGGGCGGTTTGGTCGGTTCTACGCTTGGGTTCGGACCGCAGATCACCAGCTTCGATCCGATTCTTACTGGAACCTTTCAGGAGGATCACAACGCCCAGAAGACCAGCAGTTCCTTTCAGGTGCCTCTGCAATTGCAGAATACTGGAACCGTGGACTTCGCCTACAACCAGGGATTCCAATGGGGCACGAACCTTTCGGTCGGCTTCAACAACAACCGCGCTTTGACCAATAATATCTTCGCCGGCCTGAGCCCCCAGCTCAACTCAAGCTTCCGTGCCCAAGTCACGCAGCACCTTCTGCAGGGTTTTGGCTTCGCCGGCAATACTCGCTTCATCCACATCGCCAAGAACAATCGCGAGCTTTCCGACGTGGCTTTCCGGCTGCAGATTATCACCACCGTGAATCAGATTCAGACCATGTACTGGGATCTGGTCTACGCCTACGAAAACGCTCGTGTGCAGAATGAATCGCTGGCCTTTGCGCAAAAGACGCTCTCCGACACCAAAAAGCAGGTGGAAATCGGCAGTCTGGCGCCCATCGAAGTCGTGCGCGCTCAGAGCACGGTCGCCCAGGACCAGCAAGCCCTGACGGTGGCGCTGACCAACCTGCAGTTGCAACAGCTGCTCATGAAGAACGCGCTTAGCCGCACGCTGCGCGATCAGACTCTGGCGGGAGCCGAAGTGATCCCCACTTCCACCATGGAACTTCCGGCGAATGAACCGGTCCAGCCAACCCAGGATCTGGTTGCCGACGCGTTGCGGCATCGTCCCGATCTGGTGGAATCACGCATCCAGCTCAACACCACCGAGTTGAGCAACAAAGCCGTGCGCAATGCCCTGCTGCCCACCCTGGACCTGTTTGCCTATTATGGCGGTTCAGGCTTAGGAGGCAATTTCAACCCGGCGTCGCCGATTTGTACTCTCCCGGATCAGCAGTTCTGTACTCAACCCGCGGACATTCCTCCGAATGTGAGCTACGGCGCCACCGTGCACCAGTTGTTCAACTCCACCGCTCCCGACAAAGGCGTGGGCATTCAGCTCAACATCCCGCTCCGCAATCGCGCTGCCCAGGCGACGCAGATCCGCTCGGAACTGGAGTACCAGCAAGCCCAGATGGCTCTGCAGCAAACCGAGAATCGCATCACCATCGAAGTCCGCAACGCGCAGTTCGGAGTCGAACAGAACCGCGCCAGTGTAGCCTCAGCCCAAGCCGCGGTGGACTATGCCAAGCAGTCGCTGGACGCTGAACAGAAGAAGTATCAGTTCGGCACCTCGACCACGACGGCCGTCCTGCAGACCCAGAGCGGTCTGGCCACAGCGGAGTCAACTTTGATGTCGGCCATGGCCGCCTACGAAAAGTCGCGCATCGAGTTGGACCGTGCGGTTGGCGTCACGCTCGATCACGCCGGCATCAGCATTGACGATGCCGCCAAGGGCCAGGTCACGCGCATGCCCAGCGTCCCTAACATCGCGCCGCGCAAGGATGTGCCCTCGACGACGCAACCCGCTCCGGCGACGACGCAACCGCCGCAGCAATAGTCGCCTCACTACCCTCGTGGCGCCGCTGTTCTTAACCGACAGCGGCGCCATTTCGTTTTTGCCTCACAATTCTTTACAACTTCCCTGCTTGTCCGTGA
>JADGNP010000014.1 GCA_017883425.1 Candidatus Sulfotelmatobacter sp.
GAGAAATCCGGCTCATCGAGCATGCCATTGCGACAGGTCACAATCGCTCGCTCGATTACATTTTCAAGCTCACGAACATTGCCCGGCCAGTCATATGCGATGAGCACCTTCAAAGCGGCGGCAGAGATGCCACTGACATCCTTGCCCAGTGCGGAAGAGATGTGCTGCACGAAGTGCTCCGCCAGCAAGGGAATATCCTCGCGCCGTTCGCGCAGGGGTGGCAGACGAATCTCAATCACGTTGAGGCGATAGTAGAGATCCTCGCGGAACCTTCCTTGCTGCACCTCCTCGGCAAGGTTCTTGTTGGTTGCGGCTATGATTCGCACATCGACTTCGACTTCCTGAGTTCCTCCGACGCGATAAAAGCGGCGCTCCTGCAAGACCCTTAAGAGGTCCGCCTGCAGCTTGGGAGAGATGTCGCCGATTTCATCGAGGAAGATCGTGCCTTCGTGCGCCAGTTCAAATTTGCCTTTGGCTTGCCCGGCGGCCCCGGTGAAGGCACCCTTTTCGTAGCCGAACAACTCACTCTCCAGTAGAGTTTCGGTCAGGGCGGCGCAGCTCACAACAATGAACGGTTTCGCCGCGCGATTGCCGGAGAAGTGGACAGCTCGCGCCACAAGTTCCTTGCCCGTACCGCTTTCGCCTCGAATCAGCACCGTGCTGCGAAGGCTGGCGATGTCTTTTGTCAAGGCGAGAATCTCTTCCATGCGCGGATTCTTGGTGATGATGTCGCGGTGGCGATATTGCCGCGTCAGCTTCCTGCGCAGAATCGCATTCTCGCTCTGTAACTTCTTGAGTTTCAGGATGCGCGAGACCAGCATGGAGATCTCCTGCGGGTTGCAGGGCTTCACGATGTACTCCTGCGCGCCTTCCTTCATGGCCTGAATGGCAGTGTCGACGGTCGCGTAGGCAGTGATGATGATGATGGACGATTCCGGCCGAATGCGATGGATTTCCATCATGGTCTCGATGCCATCCATGCCGCCGGGCATCTTCAAATCGACAAAGCAGATGGCATAGTCCATGGACTTGGCGAGCGCGAGCGCTTTCTGCCCGTTGGGCGCGGTGTCGACGTGGTAACCGTCCTCCCGCAACCACGCTCCCATCGATTCGCACATGACGTCTTCGTCGTCCACCACCAGGATCGGCCAATTCTTCTTCATACTTTTTCCTCTCTCGACGTAAACCTGTGTACCAACTGAATTCCGCAGCGCACGCAGTACTGTTCTGCCTTGGCATCGACTAATTCGATGTGTGTGGCCAGGCTCATCGCACAGGTCGGCTCTGAGCAATGCACGAGTCCAAAGGTGTGCCCCAACTCGTGCAGCACTTCCTTGACAGTGCGTTCCCGAAGCAGGCTCTCCTGCGGGGGAAGCCCGTAGAACTCCTGACGCAGCCGGCAGAGCGAGACCACGGCGATGGGACCGTCAAACTGCGCTTGCCCAAACAAGAAACTGAGCATCGGGATAGCCAGGTCGACGTCCGTAACCCCAAGAACCCGGGAAGCATCGCGCGGAGCATGTTGCGCCAGCATCTTCATAATTTCTACTGACTGGTATTGCCCTCGCTTGGCGTCATAGGCGCCTTCCGGAATCGATAAAGGAGGCAATCGTCGAATGGGCAAGGGAAACCACTCGGCGGTCGTGTTTTCGATCCACTCCAGCGCTTGTGCCGGTACGCTTCCGATTGCCACAAGATAAAGACCATTCACACCGCGTGTACCTGCACTTCCCGCGACTCCGGGGTGTTCTTTCGCGACTTGAGCGGGAGAGTGACCGTAAACGTCGTGCCCTCATTCCGCTGGCTCGTGACCTCGACCTCCCCTTCATGAGCCTTCACGAGACCGTACAACACGGCCAGCCCGAGCCCGACTCCCTTGCCATCGGCTTTGGTGGTAAAGAACGGGTCGAAGATCTTGGAGAGGTTCTCGGGAGCGATGCCTTCGCCCGTATCCTGAACGCTAAGCTCCACGTTGTTCTGGTCAGCCAGTTCGCGTGTGCGAATGGTGAGTTTGCCACCGCCATTCGGCTGCATGGCCTGAGCGCCGTTCAGGACAAGATTGAGAATCACTTGCTGGATCTGCGACGAGTCGCACTCCACCAGGGGCAGACTGTCCTGCAAATCCAAAACAACTTCGGCGCTGATCAACTTGAGTTTGTGGTCGGCCAAACCTAGCGTGGTGCGCACCAGTTTGTTCAGATCCGCGGGGGCGCGCTGCGGCTTGGAACGCCGCGAAAATGCCAACAGGTCTGAGACAATGCGTCCGACACGGGCGGTTTCTATCGAGATCAGACTGAGGTATTTGCGAAATTCGGCTTCCCGGCCCGGTGGATATTCACCTTTGGCCATCAGGCGCTCGAGCAGCATGGAAAGGTTGAGCACGCCAGAGATGGGATTGTTGATCTCGTGAGCCACACTGGCCGCAAGCTGGCCGAGTGTGGCCAGGCGATCGGATTGGACGAGCTTGCGTTGGGCAACCTGTAACTGTCGAGTACGCTCGTCCACCTTGCTCTCCAACGTCTGCTGCATTTCATTGAGCTCGGCCACCGCTAATTGCAGACGCTCGCGCATCCGGTTGAACGAGTCCACCAGTTCATCGATTTCCTGGCTGCGGCGGGTCATTGCTATCGGCTGGTCCAACTCCATCGCGCTGACTGCCTTCGTGCCTTCGATCAGTTGTTGAATCGGGGTGGCAACAAAACGCTTCGTGAACAGAATGACGAACGCTGCTCCAATCGCCACCTCAAGCGCCGTCAAAACGACGGTCTGCAGAGTGATGGCCCTGGTCTGTTTCTGGACCGGATCCAGCCGTAAGGCAACATCTACAACCCCGAGCACTTTGGTCGAGGCGCGGTGAGCGTGGCAGCTAGCATTGCTGCAGGAAGGCTCGTTGTAGATGGGCGCCACCATGTTGATCGTCTTCACCCCATCCGGTGAAGTGGCATACCGAACGCGCGAATCTTCCGTTGGCTTGTTGTGCATCGGTCCCTGACTATGACAACTGGCGCAAACCTCGTTGGACAGGCTGGTCACGCCTGGTTGCTCTCTCGCGTCCGTGGAGAACACCATCCGTCCTTCACGGTTAAACATCCGGATCCGATCAATCCCTTGCTTGTCGGCGATCACCCGCATGATCTCGTACGCGGCCTTACGATCGTCGTCGAGCATGGCATGCCAGGTGGCGCCAGTAATACTGCGCGAGAGTTGATCGGCACCGAGGATCATGGTCGCCTCTAGCTGTTTTTTCTGGGTACGGAAATTGAGGTAACCACTGACTCCGCTGATCGCAACGATCAGGATGGTGAGCGAAAGAATCAGTTTTGGGCCAAGTTTTCGAGGCATTTTTCGACCCACAACTCCTTTGTTTGCATAGCGGGCAGCAACCAGCGGACGGCGAAATCCGCGGAAACTCCCTCATCAAGGCTAACCACGGACCTTGAAACGGACAGTGATTGTCACCGCGCTGACCAGTGATCTTGATCACGCCCTTACAGCCCGATTAACCAGCGTAGTTGCCGCAGTTCGCCTGCGATCCGGGCGAGACTTTTCTGATGGTTGCTATAAGAAATTTGTATTGGACTGAGGGAATAGCCGCATTTATTGTCGGCGGATTGATTCTGGCTGGCATGCTGGGTGGGGTCGTCGACGCGGCGCTGGGGTGTGTCCGCGCCGCAGGTCCTGGCGGGGTTTCCGTTCGCAGGGTGCTCACAGAATGGCTGCAGCGCGATGATCGCCCGATTCACGCAGTAGAAACCGCTCCATACTGAGAGAACGTTCTGCATTCGCGGAATGCTCCCTTTACCCGAGGCTCGTCTATGTCGATTCGTCTTGACCGGGATCGCAGGTCCCTACCGGTGATCCTCTGCATTGTGACGCTGGTCAGCGTGGGAGTGCTCCTGCTATGGGATATCCTTCCCGGACTCTTTCCACCGAAGGCACATGATTTGCTCGCCGCAATTCCGCTCGCCATGATTGCCTGTGTGTGTCTGGCCTATGAGGCGGTACGCCGGCCGGCACGCTCGGAACTCATCAAGGCTATCCTTCTGGCATGTGCGTTTCTGTTTTGGGCGGCCAACCAGTTTTGGCCAGCCTCGCGCCAGGCGACGCTGTTCAACGACATCGCCATCGCACTCTTTGTCTTCGACGTATTCCTGGCAATGATCGGCCGGCCGATTGCAATTCCCTGACTGCTCCAAAAATTGCAGATCGCAAACCAGAGTTAGCGAAAGCGCCGAATGAACAGCGTGTGGGGTTCCTTCAGTTCGCCAACCAACTCGTATCCGTGCCGGTCATAAAGGTGGTGTTGGGCCGCAGTGGTTGAATGATGACACAAGCAGAAAAAGGTGTCCGCGGCGGCCGCGATGTGGATCGGAGTGCCCATTCTTACTTCAAAACGACAGTGCTCGTAACCGCCCTCCCTGCTGGTTCGCAACGTTTGCCGTCGACCGCAGGATCTGTAACTGTGACCGCCCAAGGTCCGTACGGTCCTGGGACATCCGGTGGCAGCGATGTTTTCGGAGACTTCGCAATAGACGTCGAGCCAGACTCAACCGCCAGTTACGGTGGAGTGTGCCATTGCTCACGTTCGCGTACCTAAAGAACGTGCTATGCTTCGCGTGCCATTCTTGCGTAATCGTTTACGTAACTCGTCCGTCGACACTGTGACAAGAGGAGGATGGATGCATCTTCGGCAGAATCTGCTTCTCTTTGCCTTTCTCGGTCTATTTCTTCCAGGCTGCTTCTCCCAGGATACCCAGCCCGCCTATCGCAATCCGAATCTCCCCGCCGAACAGCGCGCAGCCGACTTGCTAAAGCGCATGACGCTGGAGGAGAAGGTCGATCAACTGGCGGGCGGCCGGCGGCGTGCGATGGCCACAGCCAGTCCCGAGTCGAAAGAGATCTTCGAAGGATTGGGCAAGTTATATCGCGAGGACTCGCAGGTGAGCCCTCACGACGCCGCCACAGCGCGCAATGCGGCGCAACACTACCTGGTCGAAAAGACGCGATTGGGGATCCCGGCAATTTTCCAAGGCGAAGCCTTGCACGGATTCATGGCCTACGGCAGCACCAGCTTTCCGCAAGTACTGGGCTTGGCGAGCACGTGGGATACTGAACTCGTGCAGCAGGCGTTCACTGCTGCCGGGGACGAGATGGCATCCTCGGGAGTCAATCAAGCTTTCACCCCGGTGCTGGATCTGGCGCGAGACCCGCGCTGGGGGAGAACCGAAGAAACCTACGGGGAGGATCCCTATCTCGTCGCGCACATGGGCGTGGCGGCGATCAACGGACTGCAAGGCACTTCATGGATGATCGACCGGCATCACGTAATGGCCACAGCGAAGCATTTTGCCGCCCACGGCCAACCGGAGAGCGGGACTAACACAGCTCCGGCGAATTTTTCCGAGAGGGACTTGCGCGAGTCGTTCCTCGTTCCCTTCCAGGCCGCCGTGCAAGAGGCTCACGTGGGAAGTGTGATGGCTTCGTACAACGAAATTGACGGCATCCCGTCGCATATCAACCGCTGGCTGCTGGATCGGGTCCTGCGCCAGGAATGGGGTTTTCGAGGCTATGTGACCTCGGACGGAGGCGGCCTGCAGATGCTGGTTCAAACTCACCACGTCGCTGCCGATTTCGCGGAAGCGGCACGCAAGGCGCTGGCGGCAGGCGTGGACTTCGACCTGTCGGATGGCACGGTATACGCTACCTTGCTGGATCAGGTTCGCGCGGGCAAGGTTCCCGAGGCTGAGTTGGATCAGGCCGTGGGGCGCGTGCTGGAGGCCAAGTTCCGTCTCGGCCTGTTCGAGAATCCTTACGTGGACCCCGACTATGCACAGAAGATCACGAATAGCTCTGAGCATCAGCAACTGGCCCTGAAGGTCGCGCAGAAGTCGATCGTGCTGCTCAAGAATGACAAGCACCTCCTGCCGCTGGATCTGAAGAAGTTGAAGACCATCGCCGTGATCGGGCCCAATGCCGCCGATGTCCATTTGGGCGGATACAGCCGCGACCCGGGCCCGGGAAACCAGATCAGCATCCTCGACGGCATTCGTAAGCGCGCGGGGGAGGGCGTCAAGGTGCTCTACGCGGAAGGCTGCAAGATTACGACTGGCAAGCAAGGCTGGTCGGCATGGTACGAGAACAAAGTCGAACAACCCGATCCCAAGGCGGAGGTCGCAACCATACGTGCCGCGGCCGCCGTCGCCCGGCAATCGGATGTGGCCATCGTTGTGGTGGGAGAGAATGAAAGCACCAATCGCGAAGCCTGGTCCGAACAGCATCTGGGCGACCGCGACTCGCTGGATCTGCTTGGTTCGCAGGAGGCTCTGATCCAGGCCATCGTCGAGACCGGCAAGCCAACGGTTGTGTTCCTGATCAACGGGCGGCCATTGTCGATTAACTATGCCAAGGAGCACGTTCCGGCAATTCTGGAAGGCTGGTACCTGGGCGAACAAGGTGGAACGGCCGCGGCCAACGTACTGTTTGGCGACGTGAATCCGGGCGGGAAACTGCCCATCAGCTTTCCGCGTTCCGTGGGACAGCTTCCTGATTTCTACGATCACAAACCTTCCCGCAACCGTAGTTACTTGTTTGACAGCCGTGAGCCCTTGTTTCCATTCGGTTACGGCCTTAGCTATACGCAATTCCGTTTTGATAACGTTCGGGTTGAGCCGAAGACCATTCACCCGGGCGGTTCCAGCAAGGTGTCCGTCGACATTACGAACACCGGCAATCGTGCAGGGGACGAAGTTGCCCAGTTGTATATCCACCAGCGAGTGGCCTCCGTCACTCGTCCAGTAATGCAGTTACGAGGCTTCAAACGCGTCAGCCTGGACCCTGGACAGAAAGTGACGGTCGACTTCACGCTGACTCCGGAAGACCTGTCGTTCATCGATGTGAATATGAATCGTGTGGTCGAGCCGGGCACATTTGATCTTATGGTCGGAGCAAACTCGGCAGAAACTAGTAGCATTGCGCTCGAAGTGGTTAACCCATAGCTATGGGAACGTGGAGATCCAGATTACCCATGAAAGATAGACACTCGCCGCGGTTCTTCGTTTCATCCCTGGTTGGGCTTTTCGTTTGCCTGTTCTGCGCCACAGCCGCCCATGCCCAGTGGACCGCCATGAATCCGGTCCGCAAGATTCAGCAGGAGCCGGACGGTGTTCTCATCACCATGGGAACCGGCACCTTGAAGGTGCAAGTGCGCTCGGACTCGGTGATCCGCGTCCTTTATTCGCCCACGGCCACGTTCCCGAAGCGAGTGGACTACGTCGTCACAAAGGAAAGCTGGCCGGCCGCGCAATGGACCATGCAATCCACCGATGATGCCGTCATCCTCACCACTTCCCTGCTGAAAGTCACGGTCACGCGGAAGGATGGAGCCATCGCTTACGCCGAAGTGCACGGCGACTCGCTGGTGCAGGAATCATCCCGCAGCCTGACTCCTGAGAAGGTGAATGGAGAAGACACATACCGCGCCGAATCCTTCGTCAACATCTACGGTTCCCACGAAGCGCTCTATGGGTTGGGCCAGCACCAGGCCGGCGTGTGGAACTATCGCGGAGAGTCGGTCGACATTTCCCAGGACAACAGCAACATCGCTGTGCCCTTGATGCTCTCGAGCAAGGGTTACGGCATTTTTTGGAACAACACTTCGCGAAGCCGGTTTAATAACCGCTTCGCCAATTACCTTTACATCAGTTCTGAAGTAGCCGATGTAATCGATTACTACTTCCTCTATGGCCCTGAGTTCGACAAGATCATTGCCAGCTATCGAGAGCTGACTGGACAGGCGCCCATGTTCGGCAAGTGGGCCTACGGGTTCTGGCAATGCAAGAATCGCTACAAGTCGCAGGATGAAATCCTGGGCGTTGCCCGCAAGTATCGCGAACTGCACATCCCGGTGGACAACATCGTTCAGGATTGGTTCTGGTGGAATCGCAAGGGCGAATTCGTGTTTAACAAGAATTATCCCGATCCAAAAGCCATGGTGGATCAATTGCACAGCGAAAACTTCCACCTGATGATTTCGATATGGCCGTTCTTCGAGCCCGGCTCTACGAACTACGATTACATGCAGAACAAGGGCTGGTTCGTCGACACATTCAAGTATGCGAAGCCGCCCTACCATACGAACGCGATGGCTGTGTATGACGCCACTAGCCCGGAGGCTCGCAAATATTATTGGGATGAGGTCAACAAAGGGTTGTTCAGCATTGGACTCGATGCCTGGTGGATGGATACGACCGAACCAGAAACCGAAGGGCAAGAAGAGAACATTCTGTTGAATCACAAACTCGCGGCCGGCAGCGGGAACCGCTATGTCAACGCTTATCCTCTACTCGACACGCAGGCGGTTTATCAGGGACAACGAAGCGCATCCGACAAGAAGCGCGTGTTCATCCTGTCTCGTTCCGCGTTCGCGGGATCGCAACGAAATGGGGTTACGGCCTGGTCGGGTGACATCAACTCGGATTGGCTTAGCTTCCGGCGGCAGGTTCCGGCGGGTTTGAATTTCGCGCTTTCCGGAATTCCTTATTGGACCACCGACATCGGCGGATTTGTCTTTGGAAGTCCCAGCGACCCAGCCTTCCGCGAGCTGTTCATTCGCTGGTTTCAATACGGTACATTCAGTCCCATCCTGCGCGTTCACGGCACGCGTAATCCCGATGAGAACGAATTGTGGTCTTATGGGACCGATGCGCAGAGAATCCTGGTGAACTTCGACCGCCTACGCTATCGCATGCTGCCCTACATCTACTCGCTGGCGTGGAAGACAACCAGTGAAGCGTACACGACGATGCGGCCGCTGGTGATGGACTTCCGCGCCGATCCTCGCGCTCAGAATGCGGGCGACCAATTCATGTTCGGGCCGGCATTCCTGGTGAATCCGGTGACCGATCCAGCCGCCACGACCCGGCAACTCTATCTGCCAGGCGCCAAGTGGTACGACTTCTGGACGGGATCCGTGGTCGAAGGAGGGCGGACGATCAACGCCCTCGCCCCCTTGGACCGTCTGCCTTTATACGTTCGCGCGGGATCCATTCTTCCGCTGGGCCCGGACGAAGAGTGGTCCACGGAGAAAACTGCCGACCCGATCGAACTTCGCATTTACCGCGGGGCCAATGGGGATTTCACACTCTACGAAGATGAAAACGACAACTACAATTACGAAAAAGGCGCCTACGCGACCATTCCGTTGCGCTGGGACGACGCGGGCCACACCTTAACCATCGGCGATCGCAAAGGACAGTTTCCCGGAATGCTGGAGAGCCGTGCGTTCCGCGTAGTCTTCGTAAGCGAGAACCACGGAGTGGGAGTGAGTCCGGCGGACGAGGCTGACAAAGTCGTGCAATATTCTGGAAAACAGATCACCGTGACTCCGTGATCAACGGCAGGTGGTTCGCGTCTACTTTTCCGGGCCCTGCGCCTGCTGTTTTGCGGTGAGGCTCTCCACAATCTGTCGCTCCTTGGCGCCATCCTCGGGACACCTGAGTTCAGAAGCTCTTGATCGCTGGCACATCTGGCCGGACTGTAGTTTTCCAATCCAGGGTCCTGCTTTGCAGCCCGTGGGTCAACATCAGCTTTTCTATCGGCAATTCACCTTCAATCACTTCAATACGGAGGGAGTGGCTATCGAGCACAATGATGCCAAAACCGGTAGCCGTGGAGAAGAAGGTCCTGAACGGAAGAATACTTAATTGTGGGCCGAACCACAGCGTTCTCTGCACGGCGGAGTAGCGAAAACCGGCGAGGGCATTGAGCAATGCATAGCTCGCCATGGCGCGGGCGTAATAATTACCGCACTCGTATTCATTCCAGGGATTGCGAACCCGGCCGTCATAACGACTGCGCAGCGCTTTCACAATGGTCAGTCCCTCTTTGACGAACCCTTCTGTGATGAGATGAGAGGCTACCTGGTATTCAATACCGGTCCAGACTTCATCAGAATAAACGAAAGGCAACGTGGGTTTTCCGCCCCGGGGCCAAGTACACAAAAGCAGGCCAGGCTCATGTCCCATGGCATAGCCAGGACGTTGCGCGTTGGCATGCTGGCTGAGGTCGGTCTTGAAATTTTGCTTGAAGACAGCCCGCAATGTGCTTCGCACATTCTCGCGTGCAAGCGGTGTGTCGATTCCGTATATTCGGGCCATCCACGCGCCGATGACTCCGTCAGAAATGCACCCGTTTTCGTATTGGTATTTCGGACCTTCACGCTTCAGGAGTTTCTGCATTTCGCTGGATTGATCGCCGACCTGGGCCACCATGGAGGCGAATGAGTTATTTCGCAAACCCAAGTATTGCACCTTCTGTTGGTAATACTCACCATTGAACAGCTGTTCATCCATGAAGTGCGCAGAATGTTGGGCCAGTTCGTCATAGAACTTCGCGTCCTCAGGTTGACCGACTGCCCGCGCCATTTCACCGAAGGCCGAGAGCGCGCCGAGATAGATGCTGGTGCACATGCCGTCCGGCCCCCAGAATTCAATATCGTAGGTATTGTGATGGGGCTCAAACAAACCTCCCCGGTGATCGGGATCCCAAGTGCGAATGCAGTAATCCAGACTGCGCTTGACTAGGGGATACATTTTCTTCAGCCAATCCAAGTCTCCGGAAATCTGCCAGTCGCGAAACACTTTCATGACTCCGCCCAGTTGCCCGTCCGCAGCAGCGTGGAAATCGTGCTTGACCGGGCCTTCGGGAAGCGCCGAGCGGAAGGTTACGTGACCGTTTTCATCCATAGAACGGCCCAATTCAAGTTCGCGCAGCGTTCGCTCCAACTTCGGGTAGAGGTGAGGAAAAGCCTGGGCATAATTCCAGACATGCGTGCAGGAACCATGGCAGCAACCGGCATCGGGGAAACAGCCCTCCCATCCCCACAGGTCGCCATTTTCCAGGCGTAACACAGTGGGAGATTTGAGGATGGCCAAATTGGCGGAGACCGCATCCAGCACATAGGGCGGTATGGTTGAGGAAAACAATGCCTGTTGAAACGCGACCGTGCGCGCTCGCAAGGAGGCGTAGTGCTCTTCGACGTAAAGCGCCACTTCGCGGGCGTCGTTCCAAACGGAAGCGTAGTACGGGTGCCACAGGGCAGGTGTCGTTTCCGAAAAGGAACGGCACCCGGCCGCGCCTTGGGCTTCAGGCACGTTAGTGGATCCATCGCCGCCAACCTGCAAGTAACAATTGGGGAAGTGCCAAGCAATCAGGATGGTGTAAGTTCGGGATGCGCCCGGCGCAAGAGTCCCCTCGAGAAGAATGGATCCACCGTTCCGCCCGCCGGTGTCGATCTCGTTGGACCCTTCATTGTCCGTGAATGTCCCGGTCGAGACTTCGCGCCAGAGTGCCGACAGCGAGTCAAATTCCCATCCCGGGCTGCGCAGCCACATCCCTTTGATACGGGGCTGACTCCCTATAGCAATCAGGCAAGCGCTGCCGTAACCTTCGGCATTTGGCTTTTCCAGATTGTGCAGAAACACACCCCGGCCAGGGATCGCCGTGTTGAGGCTCTTCGATTCGTCCTTGCCGCATCCGGGCGCCAAGTGAGAAAGGTGATAAGAGAATTCGTACTCGACATTCCTAGGTGAAGAGTTATGAAGCGCGTACTCCAGGATAGCGCAGGGTATTCCCGAGTTCTTATCATCGAGGGGAATAAGAGGGTTCCAGGCGATCAGCGTCACCTGCAATGGAATGGACGAGTCGCTGATCTTGGCCTCTCCAAAAGGATATTCCCCCTTGAAAATGCATTTTTCAAAACGCGGGAGCCCTTCGAACCCTCCGCGGCGGTATCCTTCTCCCTGGAGCCCCTGGTCATAAATCTTCAGAACCGGAAACGGTCCCTCGACAAGTTTGGTAACGGGTAAAGCCCCTTTTATGTGCAGAACGGCGAACGCAGCATTGGAGGGTGCGTAGCCTTCAGGCAAGGCGGTTGTTGCGGGATGATTCCAGACCGAGAAATCCTGCAACCCGCCGTAGCCGTTCAGACAGATGCAGCCAGCCCCGATTCCTCCCAATGGCATCGCGACTTGAGTAGCCTTGTCGCCGCTGAAAGTGCGTTGCGGGCCGCTCCGGAAGAGTTCTTCCGAGGAGTAAGGAGTCTGTTCAGAAACCGGAGCAGCAGACTCGTTCGAAACTGATACAACGGGCTGAGTGCCAGCTAAAGGCAATGCAGTTCCCAACGCCGCGGATGAAGTGGTAACCAGAAACTCTCTGCGACTTGATTTATCTGAAAGCGACATAGGACCTCGCTAGAAAACTAACGGGGCTGTGCCAGGTGTGGTTTTGACTCTTCAGTTGCGGTCTGTTGGAGGCGCGCGAAAGCATGATGGCGGCGGTCGCAACGGGATCGCCGGACGGGGCTGCCGGGTACTCATTACGCTGTTCGGCCCAGCGCTTCTCGAACTCAAAGTAGTTGATCTCTGCAGCAGGCTTGCCGTCTGAGCGGGCGTCCAGTTCACGGATGAACATCTCCCACCGAGGAAGATAGAAGTCTCGCAACAGGCCCGACCACTCCTTGCTGGCGTAGTCATGCAAATCGGTCGCCGGATCGTCCGGACCCCAGTACGTAATCTGGGTGCGGGCGTTCCTCTCGTCGAGGACTCGCTCTTCGTCGCTTTGCGCCATTGCTCTTGCCTCAGCGAGCCAGTACCCCAGCAGAAACTCCCTGCGCGTCCCGAGCAGTGAGTCCTGGTCGCGGATAAGTTGCAGGAAGGCCTTGGCAACCTGGTGGAACTGGGATCTATCCCGCGCTTCGTAGGTTGAAACCAAGTTGCGGTAGAAGACAAGGCCGCGGTTGGTCAGGACCTGCCGCACCAGATCCACTGCGTCGAGCTGGTAGGCGTCATTGTTGCCCAATTCGGTCCTGGCGCGCAGGAATTCACGTGCCGCCTCTTCCAGTTTGGCGGGGTCGTAGCCGATCTGCGTCGTCCCCCAGGTGGACACTCCTTTCACCTGCAATGAAGGACGCGCGCAGAAAATCGATTGCGGAGCGTAGCCGGAACTGTAAACGGTTTCAAGCATCAATTGCCACGCGCGATCAAGCCCCGGGGTGGTTTCCCCGTAACGGTACTTCACGTAGTCGCCGACCCATTGGCGCACATCGACCGGCTCACTGTGCCAAGCCATTTCGAAGAGGAGGTCGTACACGACGGGGTTATTGTTGACGCCTTCCATTAGTGCGCCGATCCCGACCATGGTCCGACCGTACGGACTCCTGGAAGCTCGGATTGGTTCTGAGGCAATCCGTTGGAGATCCCCAAACATGCCGGTGTTCTCGCCGAAGTTGTTGATGACGCCCCAGACCCACGGCGAACCGTTAAAGCCTTTTCGCTTTTCCCAGTCATGACTCTCCAGATTCAGAACCAGAACCCGGCTGCGCAACAAGCCATTCAACAGGTCGTCCTTGGGGTTGCCCTGCCATCCTTGCAGCACCCAGACTGCCTCGGAATTCGCCTGCAGCATGGAATTCTGAACGTTCCGGGCGAGTGCGGCCACATCCAGTCCGGCGGTTTGACCGCCCTCATGGAAAGGATCGCCGCCAAAGAACCGAACCGCTCCGTAAAGATTCTTGATTTCTTCGTAGTAAATGGAAGCGAAGTGGGCAAAGCGCGGATCGGACGACAGCAGAATCTTGGGCCTGCGAAAGCCGCCCCAAAACCCCTGATCGACGATTCTAGCTTCCGGGAACTTTCGCGACAGTGACGCAGGTACCATGCCGTAGAAACCCTGCAGCACGGGCTCGATGCCGAGCTCGCGCATACGCCCCAGGATCTTCTTTTGCAGTGCCGCCCGTTCGTCGATCATTCGCTGGGTTACCGGGCCACCCCAACCTTCCAGGTTTCCCATCAGCCACCAGGCCGTGTAAGCCGGGCCGGGGATGAACTCCAGGATCTCGGGTTCACTGTATCCGATGCGGCGCAGCGTGTTTTGCCACACGGCTTCAGTTCCGGTAGTCGCCAGTGCCAGATTCACGCCGTTCAGCGCCATCCAGTCGATCTCGCGTTCCCACCGCTCCCAATCCGCAAAGGCCAGGGTGTAATTGAGAGTGCAGTAATTCAGAAAGTAGCGATGCTTGAAGCGCGAAGTCCGCCGCAGTGGGCGGGACAACTCCGGTAACGCTTTTATTGGAGAGATGTTGTTGCCCAGGTGCGATACGGTGCGATGGCAGTAATACCTTAAGTACCAGTTCAGACCCATCGCTGCGCTAGGAGGACCCGATGCGCGAATGATGAGTTTGCCACCCACGGTTTCCAGCTCAAACACATCATTGCTGCGCTCCCGGGGAATGCGTTTCAATACCAGATTTTGGGCGAGCCAGGGAGCCACTCTCTGCGCCAGATCGGCAACGGCCCCAAAATCTCCGCCACGCTGTTGGGCCGACAAGAGCTCCGTGCTGAAGGAATCGGCCTGCCCTTGGGCCGGATCAACAAGAGTCGCGATTGGCTTGGTCTCTTTGCCCGGTACCTCCAGGCGCAGTGGCCAGAGCCTGCTGTGCTCAAGAACCGCGGGATCTTTGAGATGTTGAACATCTCTCGTCAGCATTGGGACTGCACTGCCCTCGCGGACAAAAACAGGAATGTAGTCCAGAGGAGCATTCACCTGATGAAAACCCGGGCCGGCGATGGCGATCTCAGGGTGCTCCAACTCTCTCCACTTGCCACGAGGGAAGTACACCGAACGCGATCTTGTCCCTTCCACAATGATTGGAGCGACCAGCAAATCTGGGCCGAGCGCGTATTGATCGTCGAGAGTGTGAACATTGGGTTCATCGGGAAATTCCAAAGCCATATGACGAAGCATGGGAACACCGGTGCGGACGCTCTCTTCAGCGGTCTTAACCAGGTAGGGCATCAAGCGATAGCGCAATCGGGCGTACCTGGTGACGATACGTTCTGCTTCCGGACCGTACTCCCATGGTTCACGGGGTGTGTTGCCGTGGAACCGGCTCAGAGGCGAAAACAATCCGAACTGGGCCCAGCGGATGTAGAGTTCGGAAGAGGGCTTGGGACCAGCGAACCCGCCGATGTCGTGCGACCAGAAAGCCTCTCCGCTGATGCCTGCCGATAACCCTCCCCGCATCGCCGACTTCAGGCCGGCCCAAGTTGGCTGCGTATCTCCAGCCCACGTTCCGGGATAGCGTTGCGACCCGACGTAACCCGACCTCCGCCAGACCATACCTTGGCGCTTCACCTCACGAACAGCCTCAAAGGCGGCTTGGGTGTAGAGCATGGTGTAGAGGTTGTGCATGGTCTCGCCCGTCTGGCCGTTGAAGAACAAGGCGCTGCGCGCTATGCCTTCGCCATAGTCGGGCTTGAAGACGGAGGTTCCCATCCGCAATAACTCCCGCAAGTGTTCTTTCCACCACTCCGCAGCGGCAGGGTTGGTGAAGTCAACCTCTCCAACGGGTTGTCCGCCTTCCAACCGGGCCACTCCGCCGTGTCCGTCGGACACCATGAAATTCTTCGCCTTGGCCTCCTCGTAGATGGGTGTGCCTTCCGGCAGGTATGGATTGATCCACATGGAGGCTGCCATTCCTTGCGCAGTCAGCTCTCGGAACATGTCCTTGGGACTGGGAAACTTTTCTGTGTTCCACTGGAAATCGCAGCCATCGACTCCGATCTTGAAATAGTAGTGCGTCTGCATCCATCCCGGGTCGATGTTGATCACATCCATGGGAAAGCGCCTTGAACGCGCGGCGGCGACAATATCCTCAACCTGTTGTCTCGATTCGTAGGAGGCCCGGCTCATCCAAATACCCAACGCCCAGAGCGGCGGCATGGCAGGACGTCCCGCTAGCCCCGTGTAACCGTAGAGCAACTGCTTAAGCGTGCTGCCGGTGAACAGAAAGGCGTCGAGGTGGTCCTCATCCACGAGGACAGATCCGCTAATAGTTGAGAAAGAGCCAATCTCCCAATAGCTTTTCGCAGAGGAATGCACCAGCAGACCCCATCCGCGCGTGGAGAACAAGAGAGGAATGGCCTTGTACGCCAGGTCGAGCGTGTTCGTGCCCATAGTATCGACGGACCAGATGGTTGCGCGGGTCCCAGTCTTCTCGACCTTGTTATATTTCTCTGACAAGCCGAATACGTGTTCGTCGTTGCGCAAGCGAAAGCTCAAAAACGCCTGTCGGGCGTCGGCCGTGGAGCGGAACCCGAGTGCCGGAGTAATCGGTATGCCAGCGACGTCGTCATCGCGGTCCGACTCAAAGCTCGGCTGGCCTCGCTTGTCCACCAGGGTCAGGGTGAACGGCGACTTGCCGATGCGAACTTCTACTTCAGCATCTGCACTCTTGAAGATGTAGGAATCATCTTGTTCCTGTAGTTGGGCAGGCAGAGTCGCGACGCCTTGTCCCTCCAATAGCATGGGACTCTGCATTTGGAAATGTGAGCCTTGAGCTCCCCATTGCAAGCGCACCACGCCGGGAGCAACCGCAAACAACCGCAGGTAAGTCTGCTGGGCCTTCTGAGTTTTCAGTTCGAAGGTGGCGATACCATCCTCGATGGAGGCGCGTTCTACGGTGGCCACCCAATCGTACGAAAATCCGTCGCGATGGAAAATTCGATCATCATCGGTCAAAGCGCCGGCGAGGCTATCTTGCTGAGTAACCGCCGCTGAAGAGTAGCTGGCGATCAACGATGCCGCCAGCGCGAACAGCAATCTTCCGCCGCAGGACAACCAGCATTTTTTCATCTTCACGCGTTGACACTCCGAAGACGGAACCCGCCGATGTCGCACTGTGGCTAAGCCACACCAAAGCCTATGTGGGGCGTTCCCCCTTGTCAACAAGAGCGAGGCTTCTGCAGGTCCTGTCCTAAGACCCTGGCTGCTACCTTATCTATCTGCTCAGCGCGATTGCTCTCTCGCGGCCTCCCCGCGTGTGGACAGTCTGACTCCGCACAGCCAGGAGAAGACGCCGATCTCGACTTCCATGGTGGTGCGCGTCCTGATCTGCCTAAGGAGTACGGCCGACTGCAGTGCGAAAACCCAAGCAGCGCGCGGCGTTCCGGCCCCGCGACCTGGACGATGACCCAGATCGGGGAGTCGGCATCGCCGCGCAACGTTGCTAGAATAGTTCCATGCGCCGAGTCTGTTCGGTCGTTCTGAGTACTCTGGCGACCTTCACCTGTCTCGCCCAGACGCCTCTTGCGCCACCGCGCACTTCGAGTCCGGAGCTTCCACTTGGGCAAGCGGACACCATCGCCTCCCCAGCGGTTGTCCAGAGCAGTCTCTCTGCCAACGGCACGGCCTCCGCCACAAGACCCCTGATCCACTTCCGTGACATGGCAGCACAGGCCGGACTAACCACGGTGCCCCACTCGCGCCCCGACCGGCGCTACGTTCTCGATACTATGGGCGGTGGTGGCATCGCTTTGTTGGACTGCGACAACGACGGCAAGCTCGACATCGCAGTCGTCAACGACTCCACCATCGAACAGTACCTGAAGGGCGGCGACTTGATGCTCACGCTGTACCACCAGGACACGACTTCGGCCGGTCTTCACTTTACGGATGTGACGCGGTCTGCCGGCCTCACTACCACGGGTTGGGGAATGGGCATCGCCGTGGGTGACTTCGATAACGACGGCCTTCCGGACATGTACGTAACGGGCTACGGACATAACGTGCTCTATCACAACTTGGGCGGCTGCAAGTTCGAAGACGTAACCAAGAAGGCTGGGCTCCAGGTCGGAGGCTTCAGCACCGGTACAGCCTGGGCCGACTATGATCGGGACGGGAATCTCGATCTGTTTGTTGCGCGCTACGTGCACACCGATGTTCATCATTTGCCGAACCCAGCCCTCTCCTTTGGCTACAAGGGGGTACTCGTCGAACTACCCGATCGCATGGAGGGAGAAACAGACTTCCTTTTCCGAAATCGCGGAGATGGTACGTTTGCGGACCTATCCGAGAAAGCGGGCATGGACGATCCCCATAGGCTCCACGGCATGGGGGTTGTTTGGGGAGACTATGACGGCGACGGATGGCCCGATCTGTTTGTTACTAATGACGACGGCTGGAACTTTCTTTATCACAACAAACGAGACGGTACATTTGAAGATCTCGGCATCGCTTCCGGAACCGGTCTTGGGCCGTTTGGACAGCCGTACGGGAATATGGCGGCCGACTTCGGGGATTTTGACCGCGATGGAAGGCTCGACATTTTTGTGACCCGGTTCGGCAGCCAGCCGGCGAGCCTGTACTGGAATCGCGGCGACGAGTTCACCGACGTCGCAGACAAAGCCAAGATCGCGAGACCTACGTTCGCGCCCGTGAAGTGGGGCACGGGATTCGGCGACTTTGACAACGACGGATGGCCAGACATTCTGATTGCGAACGGCAATTTCTCGTCCCTGATGGACACATTGCCGAACGAGGCGCGATACACCGAGCCCCTGCAGCTATTTCATAATTTGGGAGACCGTACGTTTGACGAGGTTGCCGATGCTGCCGGGCTCAACGAAGGCCCCTTGCGATCCCGCCGGGGCACGGCGTTCGGCGACATCAATAACGACGGCAATCTGGATATTGTCGTGTTTAACGCCGCCGAACCACCTTCCTTGTTCATTAATGAGACTGTAAATTCGAACCACCGCGTGCTGTTCCGTCTGATCGGGACCAAAAGCAACCGTTCCGCGATTGGAGCGCGAGTTGCAGTTACCATATCAACCATGACCCAGATTGACGAAGTCCGGGGAGGCGGCAGCTACAACTCAACGAATGATTGGCGCCTGCATTTTGGACTGGGGAACAACACCATCATGAACAAGGTTGAAGTCCGGTGGCCAAGTGGAGTAAAGCAGGAGTTCCGCGACCTCGCGGGAGACGTAATCTACGAACTCAAAGAGGGTGAAACGCCCGTGAGAATTACCACACTCCCAGCCAGAGGCGCGAGTAAACCGTAATGCGCTTCGTGCGCGGTAGAATATGAGTTGCCTCTCGATTATCCGGCCGGCATGAGACGATGTGATCCGATTCGGCATGCTCTCACTATCAGTATGATCCCCCGACTTTGGACTTCTGATCTGAGGCTCACGACAGTCGCGTGCTTCCTTCTTTTCCTCGTTGCCTTGCAGTCGTCTGCAGAGCAGCGGAAGAGCGCTGAAGACTTGTACAAAGAAGCGGTCACAGCGGACGAGCACGGCGAAACCCAAAAGGCAATTGCTTTATATCAGGAGTTGGTCGCGCTGCAGCCCGGCTCCGTCCAGGCGCGGAGCAACCTTGGTGTGGCGCTGGCTCATATTGGCCGGTACTCTGAGGCTGTCACTCAATACCAGGAAGCGTTGAAGCGGGACCCGCACAACGCGGTGATTCGGCTCAATCTGGCACTCGCCCGATACAAGCAAGCTGAATTCGAGAAGGCTGCCACCGAATTGGTGGCGCTCCGCAAGGAGGAGCCTGACAACAAGCAATCGCTCTATCTGCTGGCAGATTGTTACCTGCGGCTGGGCCGGAACGCGGAGTCGGTGGCGCTGCTCGGCCCCGTGCACCAGGCCGATCCTGACGACCGCGCCGTGCAGTATGCACTCGGTACGGCGCTGATTCGCGAGGGGCAGATCCAGCAGGGTGAAGCGGTAATCGACCGCATTTTGAAAGATGGAAATACAGCGGAAGCGAGTCTGTTGATGGGAGAAGCACAGTTCGCGGCGGGCGACTACAAGACCGCTGCGGCCACGCTACACAAGGCGATTGATCTCGATCCGAACTTGCCCGGAAGTTGGTCGCTATACGGACGCGCTCTGCTGCAGGGCAACGACAGCGCGGGGGCAAAAGCAGCTTTTGAGCGGGCCCTCCAAGCGGATCCCAATGATTTCTCCGCCAATCTTCACCTTGGAGGCATGCTGCGGTTTGGTGGCGAAACGACCGAGGCTACGCCTTACCTGGAGCGTGCCTTGCGCTTGCGGCCAGCTTCTCCGGAAGCGCAGTTCCAGATCGGTGCCCTGGACGCTTCCCTGGGCAAGCTCGACGAAGCGAGAAAAGAACTGGAGCAGCTCGAGAAGCAATGGCCTGACTTCCTGGAGGTGCATGTGCAGCTGTCTATGGTCTACGCGCGCCTGGGGCTTAAGGACGAAAGCCAACACGAGCGCGAGATCGTGCTCACTCTGAACCAAAAAGCCCGTGAGA
Source organism: Candidatus Sulfotelmatobacter sp. (assembly GCA_017883425.1). Classification (GTDB taxonomy): domain Bacteria; phylum Acidobacteriota; class Terriglobia; order Terriglobales; family Acidobacteriaceae; genus Sulfotelmatobacter. The sequence goes on from JADGNP010000014.1 coordinate 20,122, forward strand.
CCGGGCCACACCCGGACCGCTAAGGGTCCGGCCCATGAGGTCTTCTTTGTGAAAGCAATCTTCACCACATTGTCTATGTGCACAGCTGCCGCAAGGGGAGCGGTGTTTGTGCTGCTGGGTGCCACTCTGCTCGCTCCGAAGATGGCCTTAGGCCAGACTCCGAGCGGTGCTACAGCGAGGAACCACTGGACAGCACAATGGATCTCGCACCCCGCGGCACCCCTGCGTGAACCGGGTGTTTTCCATTTCCGGAAGGTCATACAGTTATCGAAGCTGCCTACGCGCTTTGTAGTACATGTGAGCGCAGACAATCGCTTCCTGCTGTTCGTCAACAGCAAGCGAGTGGGAGAAGGGCCGGCCCGCGGCGACTTCTTCCGCTGGCGCTACGAGACCTTCGACCTGGCACCGTTTCTACGCGAAGGGGAGAATGTCATTGCGTCGACAGTGTGGCAGTTCGGAATTTACGCTCCCCTGGCACAAGTCTCAGATCGCATGGCCTTCCTGCTGGAAGGCGACACGGCTGAAGAAGCCGTGCTCAATACTGACGCGACTTGGCAGGTGGAACAGGAAGGCGGACACATGCCCAAGCGTCCCATGCCCGAAGGCATGTGGCAGTACTGGGCGGCAGGCCCGGGCGAGCACATTGATGGCAACATCTATGACTGGAACTGGAAAGAGTCCGGGGCTGCGGCAGGCTCTCATTGGGTCGCGGCGGCCCCGGCGATCCGCGAGTCCATTCACCCTAACGGGAGTGTGCCTGCTTCAAGATGGGAGGACAGCGGCGTGCGCTGGCGCCTTGTGCCTGATCCGCTGCCGCCAATGGAGTACACGGAAGTCCCAAGCGGCACGGTAGTGCGCACGAATCTCGATGCCGCGAAGACATTTCCAGCCAGCCCAGTCGTCGTTCCTCCGCGCACTACAACGACCATACTGGTCGATCATGCCACGGTGATTTCAGCGTATCCCGAACTGATCGTCAGCGGCGGCAAATGCGCTCACATCCAGATGGCTTTTACCGAAGCGCTCTACGACGCAAATCAGGAACGTGGTAACCGCAATGAATTCGCGGACCGCGTGGTGATCGGTCTCACCGATGAGTTCCTCGCCGATGGCAGTTCGCAGAGGACTTTCAGCCCGTTGTGGTGGCGCACGTGGCGCTACATCGAACTCAAAATCAAGACTGGGGACGAGCCGCTGCGTCTCGAAGGGCTTCACACTTTTTATACAGCGTACCCGTTCCTAGAGCGCGGTATGTTCCAGTCGAGCGATCCCGGCCTCGCACAGATACGCGAAATCTGTTGGCGCACCGCGCGAATCGACGCTCATGAGACCTACATGGACACGGCATTCTGGGAGCAGCTGCAATACATCGGCGATACCCGGCTGCAGGCCCTGATTTCCTACGTAGTGAGCGGCGACGACCGCCTCGCGAGACAGGCCCTTCAGGCCTTCAACGATTCGCGCATTCCCGAAGGCCTTACCCAGAGCCGCTACCCATCCTCTCTAGTTCAGAACATTCCGCCGTTCTCCCTGTTGTATGTCAACATGCTCCACGACTACTGGATGTATCGTCCAGATCGCGCTTTCGTCGCCGAGCTGCTGCCTGGTACTCGAAGTTTGCTGGCGTGGTTCCTGGCGCAGCAGCGCACTGACGGAATGCTTTCCTCTCTGCCTGGATGGACGTTTATTGACACGCCCCCAGGCGTGGAGGAGTTTCCACGCCAAGACGCAGAGGGGCGTTCCTCGGTGGTCACCCTGCAAATGATCGGGGCGTTGCGGGCGGCCGCCGAACTCGAGCAAGACATGGGCGATCCCGTGTTGGCGGAACGCTATCGAAAGCAAGCGAAGTTGGCCGCAATTGGACTCTACAAGCTGTGTTGGAACAGCCAACTCGGGCTGTTGGCAGACACTCCAGCGCAGGATTCCTATAGCCAACACGCAAACCTCACTGCAGTTCTGTTCGACGTGGTCCCCAAGCCGGACCAAGCTGGAGTAATGCGCAAGGTGCTCTCAGCGAACGTCGGCACTGCCGAGAACAACGAATCAAAACTGGCCAAAGTGAGTCTGTTCTATCAGTTCTATCTGGCGCGGGCGCTTGAGCACGCCGGCATGGGTGACTCCTATTGCGACCTGCTGCAGCCTTGGCGCCACATGCTTGCTATCGGGCTTACCACCACTCCCGAGTATTCCGATCCGTCGCGCTCCGATACTCACGCTTGGAGCGCGCACCCGGCTTATGATTTTCCGACACTCATCGCCGGCATTCGGCCCGGATTGCCGGGTTTCGCAACGGTGCTCGTCGAACCCAGTCTCGGCAAGTTGCAGTGGGTCGAAGCTTCAATGCCACATCCCAAAGGGATGATCTTGGCCAGCTACCATAAGGGCGCGAAGAACACAGAGGCCTCCATCACTTTGCCAGACTCAGTATTGGGGACGCTGGTGTGGAAAGGCCGATCCTACCCTCTTCATCCCGGCAAGCAGAAGCTTCAGTTGCCATAAACAGTTCGTCCAAGTGCACTCTTGAGGGGTGGTTATCATCCAGGAAATTAACCGTTACATTGGATCGAAAGGTAAAGCGTTCCAGAGGCGGGAGACCTCGAAAACCCCAGGCCGACATATCAATCTCTGTTGTTGGCCTGGCATTGGCAGCGTCAACTTCCGCACCCTGGCTGAAAGCAGAGAAGGAAAGTGCCAGCCAAAGAGACATCGAGCCAAGCAACCGGAATCGAAGGGTATACCCGCTAGATCTCAAAGTTCCACCCTCGTCGAACTTTAATGACGAATGAGCGTTCTTTTAATATCCACCGGGCGAGCGAGTTCACTTTGGCTCTTTAATCCGCAGAATTTGATCTGCTGGCACATTGTTGAGCACCTGCCTGGTGCCGGAGGGCCATTGGATTTCGATCTGGTCCGCTGTCTTCGATGCACCTAACCCGAAATGGACCGGGCCAGCACTGGAGGACGCGTAACCAGAGGCCGTGGTCACGTGGTTGAACTGCGTTTGCGCTCCCGCAACAATCTTGATCTTCGCGCCGATTGCATCGCGATTGCTCTTTGTGCCCTGCAGCGCGAGTTCCATCCAGTGGTTGCCTGCAGGACTGTCATTGATCCAGATCTCAGCCGGCGCGCTAAGAGCCGTCACCACCAGGTCGAGTTTGCCATCGTGATTGAGGTCCCCGAACGCAGAACCGCGATGCCGTGCGGGCGGCCGTGCGGTGAAACCGGCCTCTTCTGTCAATGCAGACCATTTGCCGCCGGGATCGTTGCGAAATACCGTATTGGGCTGGTCGATTTGTCGACGACCGGCCATCGCTGGCGACTGCACATCACCCCGGCTGACGAAAATGTCCTTCCAGCCATCGTTGTCGAAGTCGGCAATGTTGGGGCTGTATCCCGACATTGGGTTGCTCAACAGGGCCATGCCGCTCTTCGCCGTGATCTCGCTGAATCCTCCCTTGGTGTTGTTTAAATACACCGGGAACGTCTCATCATCTAACGCGACAATGGAGATATCCGGAAATCCGTCGTTGTTCAGATCGCGGAAATCGACTCCCATACCCGAAATTAGATTGCCGTGCTCCGGCAGGGCGACTCCCGCCTCAAACCCAACTTCGTCAAAAACTGGCACAAAGCCGTCCTTGCCTTTGCGATTGTGAAATAGAGAGTTGAAAAGCTTGTCGTTGGCCACGAATATATCGGGCAGGCCGTCATTATCGTAGTCCGCGATCCCTACGCCCATCCCCTTCCCGAGATGCGAACGAATGCCCGACTGCGCGGAGACATCAACGAAGGTTCCATCTCCCTTATTCAGAAATAGTTGATTGGGAAGCTCTTTGTAAAACTTCGGATGGCAGAATTCCGGCTTGTCCATGAACTTGCAGTCGGGTTCGTGGTTGACGTCCCAGCTCAGATAGTTGACGACGAAAAGATCCAAGAGGCCATCGTTGTTCACGTCTACCCACGCGCCGCCCACCGACCATAGTGGCCCGTATTCCTTGTCGGGACGAGCGAGTCCCGCTCTTTCGGTTACGTCAGTGAATGTTCCGTTGCCATTGTTATGGTAAAGCGTGTTCCCGTGAACGCCGGCCACAAAGATGTCTTCGTATCCGTCATTATCGAAATCGCCAATGGCAACGCCGGTATCGTACCCGACCCCGGCAAGCCCAGCCTTCTCTGTCACGTCCGTGAACGTACCGTCGCCATTGTTGTGAAATAGCCGGTTCCAGTATTTCGGGGAGGTCTTCTTGAGAGTGAGAATGTCAGCGCCGTTGGTAAAGAAAATATCCAAGGAGCCGTCGTTATCGTAGTCGAAGACGGCAACGCCGCCGGCCATTGTTTCGGGCGCATGCTTCTCTCGGGTCTCGGAACTGTCCAGTGAAAACGCAATGGGGCGATAGGAGAAATGGATGGGAGCAGGGTTAGATACCGCTGTAAATGCGGGCTCCCATGAAAACACTGCGACAGCAACCACACAGAAGAACACGAACACAATTATCCTAAAGAGAAGGGCCTTTCCGTTGCACGTCCGCGAACCCCAGCTCTTATTGCCCGGACCCAGGATTGCTGAGTTTTTCAATCTCCTCCTTCTCGCGTTTCGCATCGCCGGCGCGGCCGGCGGTGGTATATGCCCGCAGAAGATCCCATCGAATTCTTACGGTCTGCGGCGCCTGGTCTCGGGCCGTCTCTAGTTCCTTGATCCCCGCGCCAAGATCTCCTTTCGCGACCAGCACCTCTCCCAGCATCATGTGTGCCGGACTGCGCTTAGGGTCGAGTTTCACGGCCTCCTGGGCCAGTGGTAGCGCCAGATCGACCCGCTGTTCCTTGACATATTCTTCCGTCAAACGTAGCCGCGCTGGCACGCTGGAGGGCGAAACTTCCAGCTCTTTTTTCAGCTCTCGAAGCCCGTCTTCAGGACGCACATCCAGAAGAAACGCCCCGTAGAGAAAGTGCACGCCGGGTTCGTTGGGATAAGTCGCTACCATGCTGCTGAACAGCCGTTCTGCTTCGTCCCTGCGTTGCGCTTCCAAGGCCAGGGCGGCTTCTCCCGCCATGCGCACCATCTCGTGGCGGTCGGAAGGAATCTCGGACTCCAGGAACGGTAACCGAAGCACAGCCAGCCCGAGGAGTTCAGTCAAAGGACCTGCTTCCTGGCCTGATTTCACCATCGCGATCAGCAAACCCATACTGTCGTCGTACCGCTCGAACCGGGTCTGCAACATCGCAACATAATAGAAAACAGACTGGGCTATGTCTTTGTGATCGCCCATTCCCTGCGCCATAGCACGTTGCAGGTGATCCAGGGAACGGGAGTATTCACGAGTCTGGAACTCGCTCATGCCGAGCATTGCCCACCCGAGCCCAGGGTCGGGATCGTACGCAACGAACCGGCGAAGCACGTCGCGAGCCTCGGGGTATTGCTCCTTCTGGTATAGCAGCGTGCTGAGAGACCAGAGGCCCTCTTTCCAGCTGGGTCGTAGTGCTAGCGCCTGTGTGTACAGCCGCACTGCATCGTTACTGCGGCCCTCGTCACGAGCGTGGGCAGCCGCCTGCGACACCTGGTTGAACCTGGCACCTGATTCTCCAGGCGCAGCTTTGGCCGGGCTAGAGACAGTTCCCCGCTGCGCTGCTGCAGTCTGGAGCGGAGCTCCCGCCAACGATACGACGAAGATGAGGGTACCGATTATCATCATTTCGGAGGCCCCGGCCGCTTTCCCGGCTTCGTTTTTTCTGCTGGTGGAGCGAAGACGCCTTCCTTCGCCTTCAACTCGGTGAAGGCGGCTGTTTCAGCCTTCGCCTCAGCCTTTCGACCCAAACGATAATAAGCCATTGCAAGGTGACTGCGAATGGTGGCGCTGTCCGGCGCAAGTTGTTTGGCAATTTCCAGTTCCTTGGCACTCTCCTCGACGTGGTCCGTGGCTAGCAAGACCCGGCCCAGCACGTGGTGAGCTTCAGGATTCTTAGGCTCGAGTTCGACTCCGCGTTTCGCGAAAGACGCGGCTTCAGCCAGTTGATCCGCTTCCAGGTCCAAGCGGGCAAGCTCCAGTAACGCCGCACCGTGCTGCTCAGATATGTCGAGTTCGCGCCGGAATTCTTTTCCTGCTTCGGCTTTCTTGCCCTCAAAGCTGAGTAGAGTACCGAGAAAATAGTGCGTATTCGGTGCCTGGTCATAGTGAAGCAGCAACCGGTGAGCATATTCATCGGCCCGGTCGAAATCATTGGGTGGCAGCGCGGCGTAAAGAGCGCTGTTACCAGCGAGCCAGACTATTTCACGCCGCTCAGGAGGATAGTCCTCGGGGAGGTTCTTCATGCGAAGCGAAGCCAAGCCCATGGCTTCTGCCACAGCTGGAGAGCGACCCCGCCTTTGCACTTCGGTGGCAAGCAAGTAGAGCGCCTCGACAAACCGCCCTTCCCGCGTCAGCAGCAGGGCAAAATGGAAGACCGCCACGTCAGTCAATTCCGGCGTGCCGGCCCAACCCGTGCCGGCCCACATGCGAAAGTGCTGCAGCGACCGGTCGTACTGCTTGGTCTCGTATTCGCACAGACCTAAGAACGCATAGGCCGGGCCTGGTTTCGCCGACGTCGCGACGAAACGTCGAAATGAGGCCTCCGCTTCCGGAAAGCGGTCTTGGTCGTAGAACAGGCTCCCGAGCTCCCACCAACCCTCGTTCCAGGCAGGCCGGAGCCGCACTCCTTCCCCGTAAAGGTCGATCGCCTGTTGTACCTGATCGGCTACGCGCGCCGCGTCGGCCAGTCGTGCAATCTGCTCGAAACTTTTAGTTGGCTCAGCTGTGGCCCCTGGCGTTGCAGCAAGAAGGAGCGCCAGAAGGGGAAACACCACGACCATAGGGAGGAATATACACGGGGTGGCCTCTGAGAAACCACCCCGCGTTGACCGTGTTAGAACGAGTACTTCACGCCTAACTCAACGATCCGGCGGCCGACATGGTACGTGGCCTTACCGAAGGTTGGATTGGCGTTGCCATTCGAGTCAAACGTGAGCTTCAGATTGTTGTCGCCGTTTGTGAACGACAACAAGTCATGGTTCATGAAGTTAAACGCAGCAAACCGGAACTGCAGAGCTTGACGTTCCGTGATCTTGAAGTTTTTCATCACCGACAAGTCGCTGTTCCAGAACATCGGACCCGGCAGATATGGCATGCTGCCCGTCCCCAAGCTACCTGCCGGTGCGGGTTTGAAGCAGCTCGGATTGATGAACTGATCCTTCGCCAACCCTTGGGCCGGATTGCAGACAATCAACGGATACAGAGTAATGTCAGGCGAACCTAACAAGTGGACATTGTCCTGATTGGGACCGACGCTCCCTTGCTGCAGGTTGAAGTTGAAGTTGGTGCCGCCCTGAATAAACATTTGAGAACCACTCTGAACCGTCGTGATGCCTGAGATCTGCCACCCATTGGCCAGACCCCTGACGAAGTGGCTGCCGGAGTGATTGTTAGGAAGGTTGAAAACGTAGGCCATGCTCAGTGCGTGCGCCCGGTCTTGCGGTAGCACGCCCCAGAGATAGTGTACGGCCTGGTTTATTGGAATTGCGCTGGGGAAAGCTCCATTCGCGAGCTGCGCCCCATCGCCCA